>JBHLJZ010000051.1:0-26013 GCA_048887165.1 Candidatus Hodarchaeota archaeon
GAAGTACTTAAATCTAAAAACCAACAAGGTTTGCGTCAATTAAAATTTATAATTAATCGAGGGGTAGAATGCGATTTATATACTGCGCAAGGCTTTGAAGTTCTATCAGCTGGCTTAACTGTAGCTGTTAGTGGATTTTGGAAAATAAAAGATGCTGATCAAGGGAAGGGTGTTATCGGTTTTAATCGAAAGGATGAATTATGGCAAACTAGAAGAGGATTAGCAAAAGATTTCTGGGTTGATTAAGTTTTTTTTATTCTTTTTACTTGTTTAAGATTTAATTTTATTATACTGTTTAATTATTCCATGGAACCTTTCCATTCCATTTTTTTTGAAAACATAAAAAATAAAGAAAAAGAAGGAGTTTTAGAGTTTTTCTATAATTGATGCCGCAAACTTTTTTGCATTCTCAAGATCTTGAGCATCGGGGTGTCCTTTCACATATTTCTGATAATTTTCTTCATGTTTTTTCCTTTCTTCTGGTGAGAGAGTAGATTGTAACGCCTCTCTTTGCTGTTTTGCCAAAGCAACTAAATTTTCGCCACAACATTCAAACTCTCCTAATAATTTGCAATTCTGTTTTTCAATTATATCATTTACGGTTTTAAACGCTTTTGGCCACGGAGTTATGCTTTCATGGGTATAAAAATAAGCAAAATTGGTTGGTAACTTAGGAGCTTTTTTTAAAAGGGTCATAACTTTCCTGCTTACATTAAAAGCGTAGATCCCCGACCCAAAAAAGACAAGATCATAGGAATGTAAAGTGGTTGGATTAACTTTTTTTACTGGAAAAAGGTCAACGTCATGTCCAATTAACCCTTCTTTGATGGCATTGGCAACCTTTTCAGTGTTTCCAGTACCAGAATAATATGCTACTAATATATTCATTTTCAACTATCATTAGGTATAATTAAATTAAATTTTAACATCTCCTATTGAATAAATATTTTTCTTCCATGATAAAAAGAGCTAAACCATATATCATGGTTATAATCTTTAGGAAAAGATGGGAACTGAGGGATTTGAACCCCCGACCTACAGGTGTCCTCGTGCACTTTTTTGCTAAAAGGATCTGGAGCCTGTTGTGCTACCGAGCTACACTAAGTTCCCAAGCAAAGATAATAATTATGATGAAATAAAAAATATATATTTTACTTTATTAGGATTGTTATTAGGTTGTAAAACCATTTTGCGGTGATTCATATTTCAAAAATTTTGGAACGAATAAAGAAGTTGAATAATTTAAGTGTGAAAAGAATAACAGTTATTCAATTAGCAATTGCTACATTAGTATCATTATTGTTTCAATTTGTAGTCCCATTTTCATGGCAGCCCCTTCATCTATATAATAATGGGATAAATGCTCAGCATGGAGATCCAGGACTTAACCTTGTTATTTTTACAATAAGTCAATGGTATTTTTCATTATCGGTAGTTTGGTTTTTTAATCGTGATAATAAGTATCTAAATAATTTTCTTGCTTATTCAATTGCTCCTCTCTCTACAATCCTTATTCCAGAGTTCTTTATATATGATCTATATTATGATTATATTCATATCTTTCCAGTTATTGTAGGTTTATATATTACATGGAAGAAGAGAGAGACTTTAGTTGAAAAATATGTTATTCCCAATTTCATTTTTGTGTCGATTTGGCTTTTTACTGTTTACTTTTTTAAGTTAGCATATTACCAGGGTCCATTTTTAACTTTTTTAATTAACTGGTTTGTGATTTCGGTTTTAAATTTTTTCTTCTCCCTTTTTATACGATTTTTTAAGGGGAGAACAGATAATAAGCTATGAATTCAAAAACTAATAAAATGTTAATAAATTTTTTATTTAAATGAAGAAATTAGATGAATGTAGTTTAAGGACATTAACGTTAATTCAAATTGCGATAGCTACTTTAGTTTCATTAATTTTTCAATTTATAATCCCTCTTAATTGGCAACCATTAGATGTTTATACATTAGGTCCTGATGTTAGACATGGTGATCCAGGAGCAAATGTAGTCCTATTTGCTTTAAGTCAGTGGTATTTTTCAATATCAATAGCTTGGTTATTTTATCGCAATAATAAACATTTAAATAATTTTTTGGTGTATGCTCTTGTTCCTACATCTACTATTATTTTTACAGAGTTTTTTCAGATCTATCTTTATTATGATTATATTCACCTTCTTCCTTTCTTTGTATCATTTTATATTATAATAAAAAAGAGAAAGAATCTTTTCCCGAAATATGTTATTTATTACCTTTTAATTACTGCTCCTTGGGCATTTATTGATTATTTCTTCAAGCTCGCTTATTATGATTCAAGCTTCCCTGAGTTTCTTTTTAATGGGATAATGTTCTTAATATTTACGATTATACTTTCGTTAATTATTAAGCCCTCAAAAATTATAAAAATCTTTAATAAAGAAGCAAAAGTAGAATTAGACTAATTTTGAACCACAATACTCACAAAATCGAAGATTTTCAGCGTTTTTTAGACTACTGCCACATGTTGGGCAAAAATTAGGTCTTGCAGGAGCGGGTTCTCCTTTTTCAACAATTACATATTCTGGAGTCTCTGTTACTTTTTGAAAGAACTCGAAAGTATATCCACAGCTTCCACAAAAATTCAATTTGGGATTAAGAAATTTGTTACAATTTGGGCATTTTTTTATTAATTCTAACCCACAATTTCTACAAAATTCAGCATAAATAGTAACTGGAATGTTGCATCTTGGACAATATTTTTTAGACTCCCAAGAGTATCTTATAATCAGAAATGCTGGAATTAATATTATCAAGGATAGGATAGTTATTATTAATACTAAGTTTAGTTCAAGAAATAGGGTTCCTATAAAGAAGAAAAAAACAACACAGAGGAAAATAAGAAAACAGATAATTGAGAAACTTTTAACACGATAGTTTGTTTGACTCATAGTAATCATAATTTAATTGTAAATATACGTTTTTATATTATTCTATTTATAAACTCATAATCTACAATAATCTAACAGGATAATAGAAGGATCACTCATTTTAAGATAGCATCTTTTTCTATTTGCTTTGTATTACAATAAGGACAAGTCTCCGTGTCCAAATTAATTTGTTCTCCACAGGCAAAGCATGTAGTCTTATTTTCTCCATATTGAATCTTTTGGTCATCGTTTCTAGTTGAGTTTTGTAAATTTTTATTTGAGGTTTTTTTTGACATAGTTAATCAATTCTGAAATTTGTTTAATACAATTTCCCAATCAAATGAAAAGTTTAAGAATCTATAAACAAAATGGAGTCCAATTTTTAACTATTTCATTAGATCTAATAATCTTAAATAATAAAATTTAAGAATTTTATTAATTTCTTACTATCTATAAGAATTATAAAAAAAAAGATTTAGGAGCTGATATATTATTCCTGGTTCACATGGTTCACTTACTAAAGCTGGAAAAGTGAAAATGCAAACACCTAAAATTGATAGAACAGGTGTGAATGCTGATAAGAAAAATCCCCCAAGAGTAAGATATAGAAAGTTATACATTAAAAGAATTGAAAAAGGAAAATATGGGGGCCAAAAGGAGTCTCTTGGTGCAAAAAGAGCTCAATTTAGTCGTTAAATTAATAAAATTCTTTTTTAGTTAAAAACTCCAATTTTTTTAAGTTGATTAATTAGAATTTGGCTTTGCTTATAATAATAATTTGATTTTCCACTATCTTTAGCTAGCATATCGTTATAATCACACATTAGAAGATTCCATCTAATTGCCCTCCGAATACCAGGTATTTCTTTAACATTAAGTGCTAATTGATTTTCAACACTTTGTAATAAGTAAAGAGCTTTCCGAGAGTCAATCCTATGATGAATATAAAATTCTGCTAATTCTAGTATTATATCAAAAAAAAGATGTTCATATTTTTTTTCGGCAAAATCAATTCCAACAGCATCTATCGCGGTTCTCAATAATTTTTGAGTTTGTGATAAAATACCTTTATTTTTATAATCCTTTGCGCGTAACAAATGATATTTTAATTTTACTTTAAGGGATTTGCTTCCTAATTGAAATGCCATCTTAAAATTATTTCTGGATTGAGATAATTGATTTTTTTCTTGATTAATAAATCCCATGTAAAGATAAGCTATGCCTAGATATTCATCCTTATTAATTGAGGTTTCTTCTTGTTCTAAAAAATTTATTATGATAGTAAAATGATTTTCTGCTTTTTCAAATTCACTTGATTCAAAATAAAATTTTCCTAATTTATAATGAATTTTTACTATGTAATTAATCGGTACTTCTCCAGATTTAGTTACTCCCAAAGCAGTTTCTAAATAATTAAGTTTTATATCTTTTTGATTTAATAATGATGCTATTTCTTCTAATTTTAATAAAATTGAAACAACAACTTTCCTCTGGCGATTCTTATTAAAAATTTTTAAGGATCTATTTAACATATCAGCAGCTTCGTCAAATCTATAATTCTTAATTAGTTCTTCTGCTTCTGTATAAGCTTGAATTGTTTCTATTACCTCAAAATTGGTAGGAGGCGAATTAAAAAGGTCGGTATGAATTTGATATAATTCTCCTTTTGCTATTGAACTCTCATAATGAAGAGCGGTAAAAGGGAAATTGTTTTGTGCTGCCTCAAAATCTTCGGATTCAAATTCTCGCTCTGGATTAAATTGGATAAAATCATTTTGATTAATTTCAGCAAGACTAATTACTTCTATCATCGAATTAAGCATTAAACGAGCAAATTTGATCCAATTTTCTATAAAAGTTTCTAATTTAAAATCTATATCATGGAATAAATTAGTTAATATATATGGTGTGTAGGAATCGAATGAGGAGCGAATATAAAATTTATTATATTCTAAATCCTTAAAATAAGAAATATATCCTTTTTCAAATACAAAAAATTCATCAAACGGTTCATCATTTGAAAAAAATAATGTTTCAGACGTTCGTATTTTAGGAACTCCTTGGTTCAATTCCCATGGGAGATTAAAAGTGGGATTTAATCCTATATTATTTAATACCCGTACTATTTGATCGACATATGAAACTTCAAGTTGTTTAACTTTATCCCTTTTGTTCATTAAAGATATTCGTATACGATTTAACCAAGTACTTTCAATTTCATCTCTTATTGGTTCTGGCATAAGAATATTTAATAGATCTAAAAATTCTCCTTCTTTTCCCTTAATTGGGAAGTTATGTTCTAAGGATAATTTCAATGCTAAGTCTCTTAGCATTTTCAAAAAATAGAGAATGATTTTATTTGTAGTTGGACTTAAATGCCATAATTTAAACGCAATACAAAATCTAAAGCTTGCAATCTCAAAGGGGATATTTATTCTGAGCGGCAATGAAACGGGAAATTTAATTGTAAATAGTATTAATTTATCTTTTTTAATACTATATCTAAAGTAATTTTCTATAACCCCAGATATTTTCCATCCATTTTTTTCAATAATTTCTCTTAGATTCTCAATTTCGAAAGAAGAGAATGGCCTTATCGACATTATTTAAATATTAAAATTGTTTTTTAAAAAAAATTCTCCTATTTATCTAATAAAAATCTCTAATTTTAACTTTTACACAAACCGATAGAAATTTTATATACTTGAATTTACTTGTTAAATTTGAAAATTAAAAAATTATAGTTTTATTATGGATATCGCTAAATTTAATAAGGATTTGAGCTATAGAGTAGCAAAAGCAAACGGATTTGAAAAGAATAATAAGATACCAGAAGCTATTTCAGAATGGGTTGCGATTTCTGAAATGGTGATAAAAGCTACGAAAGATCCAAAATTAGAATTTTCATTTAGATCAATGCTTATCGATAGAACTAAAGGGATAATTGAACATATAAAAAGTTTAAAGTTAAAATTAGCACCCCCTAAGGTACAAAGAATATCTTTAGATGAAGATTTTATAGAAGAAGAGGATTTCGAAAAGATAGAAGAGACGTATCAAAAACCATCTTCAACACCAGTTAAAGAAGAAAAATTTGAAGATAACGTAATTGATAAAAGTGAATTTAAAAATTTACCAAAAGGTTTCAAAGAAATTGAAGCTTCAAACGATTTCGAAATTATTACACCTCATGATAAAGAATATATAAAAAAAATGATAAGTAAAGATGTTGATATGAGTATATTTAAACATAGTGATTCTGAATCAAGTAAACCAAAACTTGAAATCGAACAACCCACAGATGGTAAAACAATGTTTTGTTTTGCGTGTGGTGCAGAATTACCACTCAATACAAAAATCTGTCCCACATGCGGTACCAATCTTAAGATGTAAATTACTTTCATTTAAAAATTATAAAATTTGTCTGCATCTCCTAATTTATAAACTCCAAATCGCTCAGATCTTTTTCTTTTTAATGTCTCCCAACCTAACCTTGTGGTTTTAAGAGCTAATTGAGTTTTATAATGTTTCATTATTTCATACACTCTTTCTCTATATTGAGCTATTTTTACTTTGATCTGTTTCTCCATAGGAGCTTTCATCACATTATATATGGCATATACATAGAATTCAGCATTATTTAGGCTTAATTCCTTAGCTGCTGTTTTAGCGATCATATGAGTAGCCTGATGATCGATATGATTGTTATTATCACTTGGTAATACTATTCTATCTGCATCCTTTATTATCTCCTTAGTTAATGAAACACCCTTTTCAATATGATTTATAGCATCTTGATCATGGAATTTAAAAAGGTGCACATTTCTTTTAGGAAATCCAAATGATTTAGCTGCTTCTTCTGCCTCTTTAAGACCTATAATTCCAATCTCATCTTCGGTTAAATCTAAGAATTCCTTAGCTTCTTCCTCAAGAAGTTGGTTCTGCTTTTTACCCCATGTAATTAAAACTCGGTTATCTGTAACATATACTATATGAACATCATGACCCTCTTCCATCCATTTTAGTATACTCCCACCACATCCATAGATTTCATCATCAGGATGGGGAGCAAATATTACAATCTTCATAAATAATTCATTTTTATTTATAGAGTTATTTAATTATTTACTTTTTAATGATATTTGAAATTATATATCAAATTAATAATATATCATATCCCTTGGCATGTAGATATCCTTAAAAATACAAGAAAGTCTAAACTTAAATATCACTTTATATATTTCTCATATGAAATTTCAAAAACTAATGAAATTATATTATAGAAATCATGTTAGCCCCAAATGAGATATATAATTCATATGAATCTGGAGAGATAAGCTCTCAGGAAGCTTTAACTTTGCTTAAAAATTATATTGAAAATAGTAATGATGATAGAAAGAGAGCTAATTCTTTAGAAATAATTGAAAAATTACCCATCTCTGATAAACCTCTTTATTATAAGCTGATTGAGACTTCACTAGTATCTGATGATTCTGAACTTGTAAGAGCTACCGCTGCCAAAACTATATTAAATATTTTTGGAAATAAAGCTGAAAAAACTGTAAAATATGCAATTCAGCATGATAAGACTGTATTTTTCTTTAAGGAACTTTTAGAGTATTTAAAAAAGGAAGAAAATACTGATTTTACTGAGATTAAATCAATGCTTCAAAGAAAAATTGAGATGAGTTATGATGTGGAGTTCACTGATGCTCGTTTTCTACTTGATGTTGATTATCAAAATTATGTCAATATCCTTTCTTATTTAAGAAAAAAATATGATCCCGCTCAATTTAATAAAGAAAAAGAATTTTACGTTAAGGAATATGTTCAAATGGGGCATTATAAAAGGAAATGGAAGAGAAGGGTTTTTTCGGCTAAAAGTGGGCACATAGTAAAGTTAACTCTCTGGAATGTGGATACAATTCCATTATCAATTCTTTCCTTACCAAAACTTAAAGATTTAGCTTTAATCAAGTGTAATATAAAAGAATTTCCAAAAGAATTCGATAAGTTCTCAAGTTTAAGAAAATTACGGTTAAGTCAATGCAATATCAAACAGATCCCTGATTGGGTTTTACAAATAGCGTCTAAGCCACGTTATACGCTAAGATATTTAAGAAATGGAGTTGATCCAAATGAAGCTCCCATATTAGGGTTATTACAAATTCTAATAAATGGAAATCCATTAAAAAAAGAAGATCTGGGTTCTGGACTTGGCGATACGGGATATGATCAACGATCCTACTGGATTGATAATGAAGGACATGTAAATAAGCTATTTTTTGAATCTCAGGAAATTTTTAACTTTGGGATAATTCCCTCTCAACTATGTAATCTTGAACATCTGCAATACCTAAATTTCGTAAATTTATGGGTTACTTCCCTTCCAGAGTGCCTTTCAAAATTAAAAAATTTACGTGTCATCAATCTTAATTATACCGTTGTTGAAACCTTTCCCACATGGCTTAAAAAATTAGAAAATCTCGAACAAGTTTCTTTTTGTATACCTGAAGAAGCACAATTATCTGATTATACTCAGTATTTATCGGATGATTTTGAATTTAAAACTAATGAAACAGCTGAATTAGGCGGATTTTTATATCAGATTGTAGGAGCTAAACGTAAAAATTAGCTTTTTCATAAATAACTTTTCATATTTGAATTACTATATCAAAATAAGAATCTTTCTTATCTTCAGCAGCATAAATTTCCTTTACGGTGCATATAACATCAGTTTTCAATTCTCGGCTAAGAATACCTTCAGTTATACCACACATTATATATATATGATAAATGAAATCTTCTGAATCTTCTAAAAATATGGAATTTTGAAACCTAAATGTAGCATTTTTTCCTTTCGGGTCAATATTAATTATCGAGATCTCTATATTAGGTTGAAAAATATCATAAGCAGGATAAAAACTTTTAAAGCTTTCAATATGTATCCGTGAAATTGGGTGATCTTTTAGCGCTTTCATTTGTTTGTAAATAGCGGGATCAAAAGTGAATTTGATATCCTTTGCTGCTTCTTTTCCGACTTGTTTTGCAATCTCTTCCTGATTGGGAAGATGCTTTTTAAATTTAGATATAAGTGCTTTATAATAAGAAATCGCTAGTTCGAAAGGGATATAGCGTTCTTTCGTTGCATAATATAAAGTATAAACTCCAATTTTCTTTGGAAACACTTCTTTTCTTTCTTTTAAAACCGAAACATATTTTGAAATCGTATTTCTTGAAAAACCTGTAAATTTAGCTATATCTGTAATGGTTATACCACTGGGATGATTTCTTATGCTTTCTAAAATATCATTTTCATAATCCGTTTTTTGCTCTTTATTTGGCATAACCGATACCTAGATGTAATCTATAATAAGTAATCCATTACCTTTCAAAAGAAATATTTATATATTAATCTATCAAATATTACATTATTTGATAGCCAGTGATTACCAAATATGATCAATTTCTAAAAAAGGTTTCTATTATGTCTAGAAGGGTTTTAATCGCGTCTATCTGTATGATTGCATTGGGTTCTGGTTTGATCCCTAGTGGATTGTTAATTAATAACTCAATTAATAACATGGTTGCGAATTCTGTTGATGAAGGATTATTAGGAATTCAGGAAGAAGCTTTACCTTTGGTGGAAGATTTGGTTGCCGAATTAGGCATTCCAAGAGCTTTAAGAGATATTAGGGAAGTTGGACTTGAAGAGACGGAAGCTATTGTTAATGCGACTTTTTTTATGTTTTTAATCAATATGACTCTACATGAACCACCTGTATTAGGAGTTGTTCCATTAGAATTGTTATTTGATCGATGGATACAGTGGGTCTTAATTATTCCTGTTACATATAGTTCGGCATTACAAAATATGGGTTATCCTCCAATTAAAGGAATTTCAGAATATCATCAACAAGATCTTTGGTATGGTAATGCCAAGTTTGTTTTAATTGAGGGTAATGGTACTTTGCCGGGTTTGGTAGGAAATAATACGTTAGGATTAGGAGTATTGGAATATCTAGAGCTTTATGATCAAGCAAATGGGAATGCAACTTTAGAGCAAGAATTAGCATGGGGATATAATACTACTTGGAATAAGTTAACCAAATTAACGGATTATTATAGAAATTATTTTGTTCCTGTGGCAATTCCAATGTTAGTATCTAGTTTGGATACAATAATGCCCGAATATTCTGGAATGGACACAAAGGCTATTGCAGAAATGTATTTCTTTGATCAATGGGCAAATTGTACAATGTTTGAAGGGGGTATTGACTTCAGCACAATGATTGATGATATCAAAGAACCTCTTTATGGTTTTGAAGTAGGTAGAATAACCCCCTCAAACATAACACTTAATTCTATAGATTTATTATGGGATGATTATAATCCGAAATCGCTTACAAATGATACGGGGATTAATGAATGGATCATAGCCAGAAACAATTTTACAAAACAAGAAGAACTAATAATTGAATTTAATTTAGAGGAATATCAATTAAGAATGCTCTTAGATTGGTTATGGGTTGAATCGGTTAAATGGAATTTAATTCCTGTTCTTATAACACTTCCACCACCACTTGGAGAAGGTATGACCTTATCTGAATATGCAAGAGTCATTTTTTTAGAAGTATGGACTAATGGAACAGCGGATGGTAGAGTATTATATCCATTTGGATTCCCTCTTACTTTAAAAGCAGGAACGGTATATGGATTTGAAATAGGTTATCAAGATCAATTTAATCCAGTTATATCTACCAATATATCATTATCGTCTGCAGAATCTCTTTGGAATGTATCAAATCCGTATTCTTTAGTAAACAAACAAGGACTTCAAGATTGGTATGATGCTGTAGAAAACCCAAATTCTGCTGTTGCTTATGGATTAATGAATGCACATAATTTAGAAAACGCTCAAATGGAAATGATTCTCACTTGGTTACCAAAATTTAAAGACGAAGTAATGCCTTTTCTGGCACAAGAAGACAGAAATCTCCCAACTGACTCAAAAACTTTGGGTAATACGATTCAGATTGGCACGTCCATTACAGGAGGGATTTGTATTGGACTTTCGGTTATAGGTTTAATTGGAAATTCGATTAAAAAGAAAAAGTTAAGATAAATAGGGTGATCAAAATCTCTAAAAGAATATTAATCGTATCTATTGTGTTCATAGCATTAGGGGCAGGCTTGATCCCCGCAGGAATCTTAATTGAGAATAGTATTAATAATATAGTTGCTAATTCAGTAGATGAAGGTTTAATAGGAATTGAAGAAGAAGCAATTCCACTAATTGTACCGATGATTAAAGAGAAGGGAATCCCAAGGACGCTGAGAGGAATAAGAGATGTTGGAATTTCATATGTAGAAGATATGGTTGAGGCAACTTTTGTGGCGGTATTAATTGAAACAATGGCAGTGGCGGGTGGTACTGTATTCAGTACATACTTTCCCCCTATAGGTATTGAAACTTTTTTTAATAATGATACTACGGGAGTTTGGGTTATTTTTAGTGGTGTTTCATATTATCATTCTGAAAATCTTAATTTTACTGAGGATGCGCAAAATAGGATCTTGTTTGGTAATAGCACCACTGTACCTGGATATATTCCAGGCATTCAAGGTTTTCTTAATGATACGTCAACAGGTTCTGGAGTTGAATTATTTTTAAGTCAATATAATAATGCAAATTCAAGTGAGACTAATGAATTGAAAGAAAATATTCAAGAGGCCTATAATTCTACTTGGTATCAATTAACAAAATTAAATGAGTATATATGTCTTTATTTGATTGATCTAATTATCCCAATTATAATTTCTAATAACTTGCATGTAGATTATATGCCAGAATTATCAGGACTTCTTTCTGTTAATGCTATTGCACAAGCTCTTTTTATGGAACAGTGGGCAAATGGTACAATCCTAGGGGAAGTTATATATCCCGGAGGAATAGATTTTAGTGAAATTCTTGAAGATTTAAATGAATCTCTTGTTGGTTTTGAAGTTGGAAGGGATGTACCATCTAATATTACTCGAAGCATAGCTTTTGCGTTATTTAATGAAACTGAATATCCTAACGCTTTAACAAATGATACGGGGATTGAAATATGGATTACTGCTTATACAAATAATACAGTTAAGAATTCATTGATGGATCAATTTAATCTCACCCAGACTCAAATGAATATGATTCTTGATTGGTTGTTTTACGAATCATTCCAAGAAAATATCGTTCCTGAACTCATGAAACTTCCTCCTCCAGACGGTGTAGGTATGAACATAACCCAATATGCAAGAGTACTGTTTTTAGAAGTATGGACTAATGGAACAGCGGATGGTAAAGTATTATATCCATTTGGATTCCCTCTTACTTTAAAAGCAGGAACGGTATATGGATTTGAAATAGGTTATCAAGATCAATTTAATCCAGTTATATCTACCAATATATCATTATCGTCTGCAGAATCTCTTTGGAATGTATCAAATCCGTATTCTTTAGTAAACAAACAAGGACTTCAAGATTGGTATGATGCTGTAGAAAACCCAAATTCTGCTGTTGCTTATGGATTAATGAATGCACATAATTTAGAAAACGCTCAAATGGAAATGATTCTCACTTGGTTACCAAAATTTAAAGACGAAGTAATGCCTTTTCTGGCACAAGAAGACAGAAATCTCCCAACTGACTCAAAAACTTTGGGTAATACGATTCAGATTGGCACGTCCATTACAGGAGGGATTTGTATTGGACTTTCGGTTATAGGTTTAATTGGAAACTCGTTTAAAAAGAAAAAGCTAAGAAGCTAATTTAATGAATTAACTTTTCTTCTTTTTATCTTTTTTATACTTCTCATATTTTTCTATAGCTTTTTTACGCCACATAGTCTGCCATTTTTTGAAACCAGATTTTACGTATTTTTCACGATTATAAAAATCTCTACTTAGCCAATTAAACAAGACAAAATAACGTTTAGCTCCACTTTTCTTTGTTAAGTTCTTAGATCTAATTCCTAAATCATATTTTAAGTGTTCAATTAACTTTCCTTCAACTGCATCTTGGAGGTGCCCATCGATTATAGCAGGTTCATAATTTATTCCTTCTTCATCAAAATAAGCTCGAACATCATCAAAAATATTACCACGGCAAATAAATATTTTCTCTTCATCTTTATCAAAATTAAGTTCTTTTAAAGCTTCTTTGACTTTATCTACAGCTACTCTTAGTGGAAGTTTTTCTTTCCAATTATCTTCATTAAACAATTCTAATGGTAATGTTTTAAAAATTAACTCTTCTGTTTCTTTTCTCATAAATCCAATAAAAGCATCTCCTACTAAATCTCCAGTTCCGCTATCGTCGATTTCAATTGTCATTTTAATATTATATGAATAATTTTAATAATTAGTAAATAAATTAATGATAAACTTAATATCAATTTTCTGAAAAGAAAAATTCAGAAAGATAAATAGAAATAATAGATTTTATATTAATAAGATAAGTTCGCTAACAGTAATTTTGATGAATAATTTATGGATGTTGAATTCTTAATCATCGGAAACGAAGTTCTTATAGGTAAAACAAAAGACACTAACTCTAATTGGATGGCAAAAAGAATCACTAAACAAGGTCATAGACTTCGAAGATTTACAACTGTAGGGGATGAAATAAGTGAGATTTCTGATGCCCTGAAAGATATTATTTCTCGAAAGCCTGATTTGATCATTACTTCTGGTGGACTCGGACCTACATTTGATGATATGACTTTAGAAGGAATAGCAAAAGGATTAGGGAGAAAGATAGAGAGGAATGAGCATGCATATAATATGATAAAGAAATCATATGAAAACGCTTATGAAAGAGGGATTTTAAAACTTAAGGGAATGACTAAAGAAAGAGAGAAGATGTCTTATTTACCTAAAGGTTCTATTCCTCTTAGAAATCTTAGAGGAACAGCTCCAGGAGTTAAGCTCATCGAAAAAGATATTACCATTTTTTGCCTTCCAGGGGTCCCTACAGAAATGAAAGGAATGTTTAATGACAGTGTGATTGAAATTTTAAAAGAAAGAAAGGGAAAATTTATTGAAAAAGGCTTTACTTTCTCTGGTATTGGTGAAAGTCAGATTGCGGCTTATACCAGTGAAATTGAAAAGAAATATCCAGAACTTTGGATTAAGACTCATCCAAGATTGGGCGAATTCTTATCAGAGATAGAACTATCTATCACTGCTTTAAATGTTGAAAATGGGGAAGAATTAATTGAAAAGGCCATAACTGAGATTAGAGAGATAGTATTAAAACTTAAAGGCGAGATTAAAGAGTAAAATTTTTGATGCCGTTGAGCAAACGGAAATCTTAATAAGTACTCACTATAAAGTGTTTTTACTTATTTCATTGACATCGCTAAATTTTTGTAATTTCTATGTTCTCAACATTTTCTGAAACCCTAACAAAGTCAGGTTTCACATGATCAATAGTCCCAATAGTCCAATTAGAAATTCCTTTACTTCTTAACGAGTTTGAAAAATCATTAACATTTAGAGGATCTACAGCAATTAACATGCCACCAGCAGTTTCAGAACATAAACAATCATCGAAATTGTATCCTAATTCGTTAGAAAGCTCTTTTGAGAGTTTTATTGAAGGAGTTTTTTCTATTAATGCTGAAAGTTTAGAATTTTGGAGCATTTCTTTTAAGTGCCCTGCTAAACCGAATCCAGTAACATCACTCATAGCATGAATGAATGAAAAATCTTTAAATGAGTGTATGGTATGTACTACATTTTGATTTGAAGAGGTCATAATTTTTATTGCGAGTTTTATAGAATCTTCCAATTCATTTTCAGAATAAGTCTGCAACATTTCAGGAAAATCTTTTAGTAAGCGATATGCTGCCATTACTGCTTGAAGCCCTATGGGTTTGGTTAGAATCAATTTATCTCCCTCTTTAACTCCTTGTTTTCGAATGAGAGATTTTCTATCAACAAAACCAGATGCCTCGCCACCGATTAAAGGCCATTCACTGAATATAGTATGACCCCCCACTACTTTTGAATTAATTTTTTTTTCCATGAAATATTTGATTCCTTTTAATATACGTTCAGCAATTTCCATAGGCATTGTACTATTCATTGCCAAAAAAACTAGCATTCCTGAGATTTCGGGAACATTCATCGCAAATATGTCATTAGTCACATTACAAGCAGCAATCTGGCCCATTATTTCCGGCTCATCTACAATTGGTGTTAAAATATCGATATTTTTTACATGAAATAAATCTGAATTCGGAACGGGAATTGTAGCAGCATCTTCAATATCTCCACGTAATCCTGTTTTAATTAGTAATTCGTCTAATTGATTGGAACCTAACTTACATGATCAACCAAAGATTTTTACTTGCTTTGTTAAACGATATTCCTGCTTTTTTTCGTTCATTCACCTCACTTTAGAAATGTTATTTATAATCATTTTAATAGAGATTTATAGTTAGTGTTATAAAAATTCTTGGTTAAGTACGATAAATTGAATATTTTGTTATTTATTAAATCTTTCGATAATTATTTATCGATCTTTTAAATAAAATAGTAAATAGCTAATCATATAATTGAAAAGGCGATTTCATTCTCAAGTTGATTTTAATGATAAAGATATAAAAACCGCTCCATATAATAAAGAAAGATCTGGTTATAATACCCGGAAAAATAAAAATCACATGCATGTCCGCCTAATAGCATCCATATGATTGAACATTCTTGATTTCCATGATCCAAATAAGCATTTCTAAAGTCATTTACAATACCAAAATAATTAATAATATCATGGGTTCCTTGAAAAATTAAACAAGGAGGGCTATTATTTTCAATCATCATTTCAGGATTCAGAAATTCTTCCTTCCCATCAATTCCAAAGAAATTTAAAAGCCCGTTTGCAGGGTAATATGGAATATATCCCTTGATTGTTAAGTTTTGACTGAACAAGTCAGGATAAGAACCACTTGTTGCGGCTAAAGATACCGCACACGCAAGATGACCTCCTGCTGATCCTCCACTTATGAAGACAGAATCCAAATTTGCTTTATATTCAACCGAGTGATTGGAAAGATATTTGGTAAAAATTCCTATATGGCGAACCATGTCATCTACATTAAAATCGCCTGCTTTATATTTAGGTGTAATTAGACTATCGCGTAGCCCATATTGAATATCAAATACAACATAACCTTGTGCTGCGAAATACTTATTCATCTGAAGCATATTAAAGGTTCCTTTATCTCCCATAATCCAACTGCCACCATGTATCCGTATAATTGTTGAATTTGTACCCGGAAGATTTTCTTCCCTATCTAAAGGCATATAGGCATCAAAGTACAAACTTATTCCTTCTCCACAATAGAATAAGGTATTTCTTTCGATTATGCATTCTTTAGGTTGAATTCCTAAAAAGTAGCTCGGTGTGCTAAATGGTGTTTTTAGAAAATAATTTTCTACTTCAGCAGGGATTTTAGTTTCCCACTCCTTTCCAAAGGTAGCAGAAAAATTTTTTTCTGCATTAAAAATTGTAAAACTGGTTAAACCTAATGGCATAATTAAGAGAACCGATACAGTTGCACCTATTATAGCATTTCTATAAAATTTCTTCCGACTTAATTTTGGTCCTTTTAATTTTAGAAATAATATTGTATTTGCAAAAAAGATCAATGAAAAAAAGATCCCAAATTGAGCTGAGATTATAGCGATAAATGTTGTTAGGATTTCGAATGAACCGACAACAATTACAAGACCAAATAGAATTCCAATAATAAATGTGATTCTGCTAAATATAGTTAAAATTCTTTTTAAATTCTTTATGACTCTTAAATGTCTTCCAACTCTATTAACTTCTTGAGATAAATCCCATAAAGTCTTGTTTTTGATGTTTTTAATATTTATTACAGCAATTGAAAGAGCAAATACCAAAATACCAAAAAAGCATAAGTGAATCATTATATATGCTCCCAAATTATCAATTAAACTGTATGAAAGTGAAGATGAAAGAAGTAAATTTCCAATAATCATACATAAATAGGCTAAGATCGTAAAGAAAATATTTAAGTAACAAATTAGATTTAACTTATTCCCAAGTTTGGTTGATTTATTAATTCTTATAGAAGTTAAGTAAGCCAAAAATAAGTTTTCAAAAAGAGTAATAGATAAAAGAACTCCGAATATATCCCATAAAATAGAATATGTTGGTATTATAATGTAAACTATTCCTAAGACTATGCATATTGAATTTAAATTAAAGCTAAATATACTGAGATTCTTGACATTGAGTTGGTTTCTGAATTTACTAAAGTATTCTTTAATTTTTATCAATTTCTTTTTATCTTAATTAAATTTAGATTATTTTTCACAAATGCTTACTTAACCCTGCTAAAAATACTACCCCGGAGCACTTAGCTAAAATCTTAATAAAAGAACTTTTATAAAAATTTTTAGTTTTAGTAAATAATTAGAAATTTTATATTAAAAATCAAACAAAATCTGTATTTCAATTATCATTAATTATAAAAGAATTTCATAAAATAAAGAGAAATGGATATTCTAAATTATTTATTACCGATGCCGTGGCGCAACGGAATTCTCAATAAGTACTCATTTTTATTTACTTATATCATTGACATCGTTAAACTTCTATTAATTCAATATGTTCAGCGTTATCAGAAACTCGAACATATTTAGGTTTATTTATATTATCGATTGTTCCTACGATCCAATTTGACACACTATATCGACTTTTTAGGGTATATGAAAATTCTTCAGCGTATTCATGATCCACTGAAAGAAGCATTCCCCCAGCAGTTTCTGGCATTTTACATTCATCGTATTTATAACCAAACTCATATGAAAGATCACTTGTTAATTTTATACTAGGGATTCTTTCGATTAAAGCAGAAAATTTAGAGTGCTGTAACATTTCATTTAAATGTCCTGCAAGTCCAAATCCACTTACATCAGTCATAGAATGAACAAAAGATACATCTTCATATGAATGAATTGCTCTTACTACATTTTTTAGAGGCATTGTCATAAGTTTAATTGCTAAATCAATCGATTTATCGATTTCTGTCATGGAATAATGATTAAGTAAATCAGGATAATTCTTCTGTAATCTATATGCTGCCATTATAGCTTGATTTCCGATCGGTTTAGTTAAAATTAATTTATCCCCATATTTCACGGAATTCTTCTTTATTAATTTATTTTTATCCACGAATCCAGAAGCTTCTCCACCTATTAATGGCCACTCAGAATATATAGTATGTCCTCCAAGAACTTTAGAACTAATTTTATTCTCCATAAAATTTCTGATACCTTTTATTAGTCCTTCAGCAACATACAATGGCATATTTTTCTTCAGACCTAGAAAAACAAGCATCCCAGAAATATCAAGCACATTAAGTGCAAAAACATCATTTGTTACATTTGCAGCTGCAATTTCTCCTTGAAGTTCTGGTTCATCAATGATGGGGGCAAAAATATCAATATTTTTTACCATTACAAGATCAGTATTAGGTACTGTAATAATCGCAGAATCTTCAATATCCCCTTTCAATCCAGCTCCTTTCAATAGAATATCTAACTTTTCAGCGGATAATTTACAGTTTCATCCAAAAAGTTTCGTTTGCAGTGTCAATCGATAACTTTCTTGTTCTAGTAACATACACCTCGCTACTTTTTTTTTATATTTTCAGTTATTGTAAAATTAAAAAATTAATTGAATATATTATTATTTTCGTTATAAATTATTTAATATTTCGATAGAAATCTTAAATTATCTAATATTTTATTAAGGGAGCAAAAGATCAATTTTCTTAGTTGTATTTCTAGTAGCTCCAAATGAATCTTTATAATAAAGATTTAGATTTATTTCATCTGCTGAAGGATCAGCAAGATTTTTTTCAATATTTTTCTTTAATTTTAAAACATAATTAAATTTGAAGACATTTCCCGGTTTAATTTCTTTTAAGAATAAATATTTTGGAAATGATTCTTTCTTTAGGAAAGTTAAATAAGAAGGTATCTTGAGTGAAATTTGTAAGTCTTTAAAACTGAGGTTTGTCGGATTATTTAACTTGAAATTAAAATATATTTTATTTCCAATGGTTTTTATATTTTTAAAAAACAAAAGATCTTTTATTTCAATAAAATCGTCTCCAATTTTGGGTAAATAGAGACTATCTTTAATTACCTTAGCATTCAATTTTCTTTTATGTATAAATTTCAATATTAAATCTTTAAGAATATCAATGTCCAAATCCATATAGGAAGCAAGGCTATCTAAATTGATGGGATTCATTATTTCTAAATAATATTTAATGTGATTTAGATATAACTTATTATAACTTCTCTGATTGAATGCTTTCAATTTACTAATAAGCAATTCTTTTGTTGAGGTAAACTTTGTAATATAAGGCCTGACATATAAATTAAAGATATTGTTTTCTTCAGTAATTTTACCAATAATATTATCAATCTGAGTATCATATTCAAGAATAAAATTTTGAATCTGCTTTGTGTTCATCTCAATTAGCTTGGTACCATCTACAAATTCATTTTTTTGGATTAACATCTCTAGTTTTGAGTTTAACTTATCAAAATTGTCGTTAAATCTCTTAAATCCTTCAATGCTCTGAGTGATAATTGATTGAATATGTCCTTGAAACAATTGAAATCCCAATTCATTTTTGATTCCATTTATTTTTTGATCTTCAGCTGCGATTTTTGAACTTCTAATGAAATAATTTATAAGCTTATCATTTATGATTCTAATTTTCCTATCTAAATTGCTTAAATATTCTTGGATTTCAATTTTAGCCTCAACCCATTTTCTTAATAAATCTTTAAAAATTTCATCAAATTCTACATTATTTACTAATATATCTCTTATATCATCGTCTAATTTAAATAAATAATTTCTCAATTGTGTAATTGTTGTAAATTTTTCTTCCAGTTCTTCATTATGAGTTTGACTTGATAAAAATTTATCGAGATCCTCTGGAAATCTATAATCTTTCACATAATCAAATTGTGCTTTTAAAATATTTATTCTATCTTCTAAAAGTTTTACTTTTGTTTTTAGAGATATTGTAAATTCTGCTTTTTTCTCTTCGAATATTTCAGATATGAAACTTTTAATGATACTTAATTCATCAATTATTAATACCTTGGTTTCTTGCCAATCTTCTATTAAATTGAAAGCAAGACGTTTATATTCAAATCTATTAAGGTTTTTATTAAACCTCTTTATTTTTTTAAGGGTATCCGAATATATCTTATTTAATTTAATTTCAGTATCATGGAATTTGAAATTCTTTATGTAAGAATTCATTTTTTCTCTGAATTGAGCAGGAATTTTTTGGAATTCACGAATTTTATCTTGGAATATTTCTAATTCCTCGTTAACTTTACGAATTGTTTCGTTTATGTCCTTAAAGTTATTTTCAATAATTTTTAGAGTGCTAATGATTTCATCCTTAACATCAGGATCTTTTTCTTCTTTAAGGATCTTTTCTAATTCTATAAAGACCCAAACAGCTACTTTTTTACTTTCTAAAATAAAGCAAACATTTCTAAGTAAAACTATTGCTTTTTTTCTTTCTCTCCAATATTTCGATTCTAATTTGTACAAATTTTTTGTTATCTCATTTTCTATCTCAACTTGATATTCTTCATATAAACGTTTAAAAACTAAAGAAACTGCTTCTCTTACATTTTCACTCGGATTTTCAAATTCTTCGAATATATAACTAAAAATCTCAGTCATATTTGCCTGACTTAAATAATAGAGCGCATTTATTATTACATTTCTAAAATCTGAGTCTCCTGTATTAAGAGAGTTTATTAAGTTTGCCCAAATTTGATCAAAATTGTTTTCAGCAATATTAACTAATGCGTCAATTACTTTCAGTTGAATTCGATAATCATTTTCTTTCAATAAGTTAATTAATTTAGGAATTATTGGGATAATTTCTTTACCATCCTTACCAATCTCACCAAATAACCAAATAATGAGTTCTTTTACTCGAGACTTTTCGTTATAAAGAAGATTTAATAGGACATAAATAATTTTTTCTTTAGAAAGAAAATAAGTCCCTAAAATCTTTAATAACTCTGCAGCAGATCTAGCCACATCATCATCTTCATCTCTTAAATTAACAATAACAATTGATAATAATGGTTCAAGATCTCTGATTTTGGTATAGTCCTGATTAAGAATTCTAATTAAAGTTTTTATTACTTGAAACTTTACTTTCCAATCTTCATCCATTAATTTCTCAGTAAATTCATCTATGAAATCTTGAAGTTCATTTTTTTCGATATGTAAAAATAAGATGAGATTTCCCATTATTTTTACTGATAACCGTCGTACTGCAGGTTCATGGTCATAAAACCTAGTTTTTATCTTATCTATGAGATCAATCAATAAATTTGGTCTGTATATGGAAATTTGATAAAGAATTTCTAAAGTTACAAGTCTAATCCATGAATTAGGGTCTTTTATAAATGAAGAAAGATTTTTAACTGACCGTAAGGAAATAGAAGGTGATTTATCACAGATATTATTTAATAAAGTGAGACTTCTATACACTAGCTCTTTATCTATGTTTTCTTGATTCTCTAATACTTCAAAAATCTCATCAGCAGCTTTCTCGTAATTTCCGCTGAGGATTAAACCTTCTATTTTCTCTTCGTCTAAAGTAAGAATGATGTCACACTCACGAGCTTTTGTAATTGTAATTTTGAATTTACTATTGCAATAATCTCTTTTGACGTTTAACTATAAAAATGTTTTTCCAAAAATAACATAAAAATATAACATTTTAAAGTTAATGAGAATAAAAAACAAAAAATAGAAGGTGTTAAATATAAATATAAAATTTTGTATAGAATTTACTCATATAATTCTATTATCGCAGTTCCCGGTGTTGCTATTCTTTCTCTATAACTTAAAATACCTTCTGGAACTTGTTTGGTTTTAACCAATCCTTGTTCAATATCTTTTTCTGAAATATATCCTCTTTCTCCAGCTTCAAATTGTTTAATCAGTTTTCCATCCGGATCTTTAATATCTATATTAGTAAACGTTGTCTGAGTAACGTCAAAATAAACTCTTTTTCCCTCAATTTTAGAGACTTTTCCTTCAGTCACTAAAAGATCTCCACATCTTACCATTCCCCTCATATCGACTGCTACTTCTATTAGTTTTCCAAATGTTCCATGCTCTAAGAAATCTTCGAATAATTTGGTGATAAATCCAAAACTAAATAACCCATGAGCTATTATTCCCTTTAAACCAGCCTTTATTGCTATTTCGTCATTAGTATGGATTGGATTTGTATCACCTGATGCTTTAGCATATTCTCTTAATAATTCTCTAGTAATTCCATCAAATTCATTTTTAATAACTTTTCCTACTTCAATATCAGATGTTTTAACCATTTTTTATCACTCCTATAACTAAATTAATACCCTCCTGGTCTAATGGCTGCTGTTACTGTTGGCTTTACAACCATTTCACCATCTTGATTCTTCACTTCAACATGTAAATCTGCAAAAAAAATCATATTCTTTTCAATCACCCAAGCCTTTCCCCATTTAGCAGTTATTTCTAGTTTATCACCAGGTTTAGCTTCTACACACCCTTCCCAATCATATTTCTGACCTGCGTGTAACAATTTCCCAGGATTAAGTATAAAAGGACGTTCTTTTCCATCTTGCACTAGTTTCATTCCCAACAATAGTTTATAAAGTGCTTTTATAGTGAAATTGTTTGCAAAAGCATGACATGCAACAACCCCTTCTTCTTCAAGGCCAATATATTTCTTGTCAGTAATTCCATAAACCTTTGCAAAATCGACTAAAGTTTTATATCTTACATTAAATTTTACTGAACCTGGTATTTCTTTGCCAGAAAGATTATTAACTAAAAAATCAGCATTTTTCTTTATTTTTTCATCATCCATTTTGATTACACTTAAAAATATCTATTTTGAAATTATTTTATATATATTATTTTAATGTGATACTAATTAAAACTTTAGTTACATTTATTACATTTTGTTAAAAATGATTTTAAGCTATAAATTACTTCTCAAAAATAATTCTAGTAAAAATTTTACTTTGTTTATTAGTAGAAGTGAAATAAGTTAGTATTCTCAAATCAGTACTGACTCCATTAAGAATAATTGAATTTATTCTATACGAATCAATAAGTTCTGTTAAGTAACTATCAACTGGTCTTGTCTGCTCTTTCATTATTGATGAATTATTATAAATTTTCGCTAAGCCTCCCTTATTTTTTAACATTTTAAATTCTGGAGTAGTTAATTCATTAACTACACGATTATTTTTATCCAAAATTCCATCTACTGCTTTAATTAGAAAGCATTCATCTAATCCTAGTTTATATGCACAATATAATGCAATTGAATCAGATGTAACATTCCAACTATGAGGTAGAGGATCTTCGCGCTTAAATTCTTTATAGGGTAAAAATATTGAAAATATCCTTTTCACCTTCTTAAAATTGTTAAAATTTTCGATAATTTCTAGATGTGGAAATTTCACTTTTAACGTTTTCCCATTATAGTTCATTGAGTATATTGCTATCCAATGAGCAAGCTCATCATTAATTTTAAATTCGCTATATATCTCTCTTACAAAGTTTGCTAACGAACCTCCACCAGGGATTATTAAAATTTTTTCAATTATATGGTCTTCATATAATTGAGTTAATTGAGCTAATGTATTTATTAAATTCTTACTATTATCCAAAATTTGACCACTTATTTTAAAAATCGCGGAATCAATCGTCATTTTAGTTTGTCTCTTTTATAACTTAAAATAAAGTGCTCCTGCTACGGCAAAAGCAGAGGAACTTATTGAATCTGAAATTTTGGTTAGCTCTTCATAATTTAAAATATTTATGTACCCAAGATGTAATAAAGCTCTTCTAATTAAAAATTCAGCAGCGATTCCTGTTATAACAAAGGTTATGTCATCCTTAAATTCAGGAATCCTAGGTATTAGATCCGTTAAGAATTGCTGGATTTCAGTTGAGATTAATTCTAATTGTTTTTGATAGATATATTTTGCTATACTATTTAAATCATCTTTAGAAATAGTATCAATATCCATGCAAATAATTCTTGCTAAACGTGCATAACAATCATCGATAGATTTCGAACGGTTATCTGCAGTATCGTTTATGTATTCATCTTCAGAGATATTATACAAGATTCTATGGATATCAGAAACTAAAGCAAATTTTTCAAAAGAAATGCGTATAAATGATCCTTTATAAGGAACAAAATGGGAAATTGAGGGTATAGTAGCTCTTAAGCCTCCAGTATAGATAAGTTCATGATTCATTAGTCTTTCGATATCGTTTTTGCCCTTAGCTACAGGAAGACTGTTTAATATCGGAATGATATCTATCGTAGTTGAACCTGCATCGATTAAAATACACTTGGAAATAAAGTTACTTAAAAATATTGAAGTAGATACCCAATTTGCGCCTGAAATTGAAGCAAAATTTTTTTTAGCCTCTTCATATGCTAGAAAATCTCCATTGTTGCTAATAAAACGTAATTTCTCTTGATCCAAAACTTGTGACAGAGCATTTAATATGATTAAAATCCCTTCTTTCTTCGTTTTAAAAGCGTCTGATAATTCTGCGGTAATAGCAATTGAGAAATAATTTATGTCCTTAATTTTTACTCTAGCCTTTTTTGTAATCTTTGATAAAACTCTACTAAGCATATTTGGAATTCCATTTAAAGATTTTTCCCAAAATGGATAATATTCTATATATGAAAAAGAATCAATTATTTCTCCATTTTGAAAGTTCATTAATGCTGCCTTGGTATTTGCCCCACCAATATCCAATCCTAATATTGTTTTCATTAGTATTATAATTAATAGTCCTCTATATTAGTTTTTAAAAAAAATAAGAACCCCGAATCCTTTGCAAGGATAATCCTCCAATAACTAAAGTTTTTTTATTGGAATCATTTTTACGGGTTATAAATTAATGCTTTTAATAAAGAATTGATGAATACTCCTCATGGTAAACATGATTCATTATCTGTATTTAAGTTTGAGACTATAATGGTCAGTGTTATTGCAATAGCCGTTATCGAAGCTAAAAGGATGATTGCTAAAATTATTCTTTTTCTCTGTCGTGAATTTTTGATCATCTTTAACATTATTGGAAATTATTTAAATCAAGAATATTATTTCTCATTAATATAAAAATATTTCAGATTAAAATTAAGACAAATGCGAATATAAATAGTTTTACAAAATTGTTAACTAAATTTACAAAATCTTTAAATCACTGAATCTAAATAGAGGGATTTACTAAAAGAGTCTGTTAGCTTATTAATTTTTGAATTAAACTAGAAGATTTTGAAATTAATTAGGAATATATTACTTTTAGAAGTGATATTATTTGATCGAGATTTTCTCCTGTTAAAGCATTAGTTAAGTAATATTCTCCTTGTTTTAAATCTAACTTATTCTTTAGATAATCAATCTCAGAAGAACTAGCTAAATCTTTCTTGTTTAAAACAATAATAATTTCAATTTTACCTTCTTTAGAAAAGTTTTCCTTAACTTCATTAAATAACTCAATTTGAGAATCAACTGAGTATCCACATGCAGGGGTAGGATCAAAAACAAAAATAATTCGGTCAGAAATAAGCCTTAAAGCTAAAATAGCTTGTAGTTCTATGTTATTTCGTTTTGACATTGGGCGATCTAATATTCCTGGAGTATCCATACACTGCAATTTGATCTTATCAAATCTTCGTTCAATTTCTAAATGACCTAATATTAATTGCTTAGTCGTAAAGGGATATTCTTGTACTTCTATTTTTTTATTTGTTGATATATTTTTTACTAAACTACTTTTACCGACATTTGGATATCCTGCAAAAACTACCATCGGCAAAGTATAGTCGATTGAAGGAATTTCCCTTAATTTTCCTCTAATATTATTTAAATATTCAAGATTATTATTTTGTTTATTCAAAATAGAAGAAATTCTACCAAAAGCAGCTCTT
>JBHLJZ010000052.1:0-25619 GCA_048887165.1 Candidatus Hodarchaeota archaeon
TAATGAATATTTATTCAAGCATAAACCTTAAGGATATGACATATATACTAAAGTATTGTTATCAATATTTTTGAATAAGTATTTAAAATGAACCAAATTTATTTCATTTAAAAAAAATACATAAATATTTATATATAACATAAGATCCATCTATTTACTCAATAGATTTTGTTTCTATTAATTTAAGTAAAAAAAATTTAAAAATAAATAAAATAAAAAAAAGTGATATAATAGATGATATTCCAACCAGCTGCTGGCCCCCCTGATCCATGGAGTCTTGGCGAATACCAAATGGCCAGTACTCTATTTTGGATAGCTGCGATTTTAACGCTAATATTCGGATTTTTCATGTTGGTAGACTATATCAATAATAGGAAAGTGCATCATTTAGCGTGGTCTGTTTCATTACTGTTAATGTGGACTTTAATTCATCAACTTATCCCTTTTGGTGATTACACATTCTTTCTTGATCCCCTTATTATGGCGGGATCATCAATGATCCTAGGATTAGTTGCTGCAGGTCTTATTTATAACACATTCGCTGAAAAGAAACTCATTGGACACATATGGTTACTCTTTGTTTTAGTTATGACTGTTGTAATAGCAATTATTGGATATAACCTTGGAAACCAAGCTGATTTAAAACAATATTTGGGTCCCCCTGGAGAAGACTGGCCCGACCCGAATGATGTTTTTGTGCCTGTACTTCAGCCAATAGTAAACTTGGTGTTAACACTTCCAAGTCTTGCCATTATAGTGCTTTTACCAATATATACTACATTGATATCTAAAAGTACGAAATTAGTAGCTTTATTGATGCCAATTGGAGCATTTTTACTTGGAATCAATGCGTATTATCTGAATGTTTTTCTATTAATTACAGGTACTTATCAAGTAACTTATTGGATGTGGGATCTTTGGACTATTTTTACGATGTATCAATTCTTCTTATTGTTTGGTGTCTCATGTATTGCATTTGGAATGCTGATCCCTAAGAAATGGTCTTTTAAAATTCCTGGTGTTGAATTCGAAGAGAGATAGGCGTCAAGTAAAAAATACATTAATAAATAAACACATTTTATAGCAATTTTTTTTTTCTTTTAATTTTTTGTTGATATTTCATGTATCCTGATACTATTATAATCCTATATTAAAATTGAATATCTATTCAATAGTTAGAAAGAGGAGATAAGCAAAACATATATTAATCAACATGCATTTTTTTAGTAAAATATAAGTTTTATTTTTATAAATATAAATCAAGGTGTTAGAAATAGAAATAGAAGAAAGCCCGGTTAAAGTTTCTTTAGATATATCAATGGAGACTCAAAAAATTCCAAAAGAAGAAAAAATAACTTTTAAAAGGATTCATTATAGCTTGTTTATCTTTACATTTGTACAAGTTATATGGTACATGACTTTTTCAGAACCCCTAACTGTACTTATAGGAAACGAACCAATATTTCCATTCTTACTAAGTGATGATATTATATCTAGGACAGCTCGCCTCATTATGATATATCATAGTTTAGCGGTACCCTTTTTAGTAGCAAACACATTCTGGATCTTAGAACATTATCCCGTACGTCAAAAGTGGATACCTTCATTAAAGGTGACCCTCCTTCCTGGTGCGTGGTTGGTTGGAATCTTTGGTTTACTTTTTGCTTATACGCGATATAGACTTTTTCATGAATTTTTCTATTTTGGGATGCTACTATGTTTTATTGGAGGAATTATATTCGTTATATCTGCGTGGCCAATTGCCGGTAAATTCCCGGATCCAAAGAATAATAAGCCACATACAACCTTCCGCGGATTGAATCTGGAATATTTTAACCTTGAAGTTTTAGCAATATGTATTCTTATTTCGACAATATATGGTGCACTTGCAGCTCTTGAAAACTTCACAGGTAGTTTAGGGTGGATAACCCCACCACGTGATCCTATTGCGTTCTTAGCAGAAGCGATTATTAGACATGAACACCATGATATTGTTCAAGATTTTGTAGTCTCTCACTTACACATACAACTCGCTCAATCCGCAGGAATGGTTATGTTAGTTGGCTTCACCACGAGTAAAATATCTGGTAAAATCTATAAATTTATGCTATTAATTACCCCTGTTGGTGTACTTACATTATCCTATGGAGCATGGGTTTTAAATCATTACGTAATTTGGGTTGGTGCGGGAATATTGATATTAGTTACATTAACTATGTCAATAGGTGGCATGAAGAATGTATTAAGAGATAGATTAGGAGAGAATTATGCAACAACCTCCCGTTTCGGAAAAATTAAGGAGTTATTTAAAGACCCTGTAAAATTCTCTTATTATTATCTCTTTGCGCTTTCCCAACTTTTAGTTTTTCCTCAAATCTATGTTGGGCTCTTTACCGATGAACTATACAGAGAACATTCAATGGTATCGCTAGAGTATGGCTTCAATGTTGGCCATTGGCATCAGCTTGCTGTAGTTATAGCTACAATGCTAATGATACACGCTATTGATTATTTCAAAGTTGAAGGTCGGATGAGAAAGATCCTTGGTTGGGACTTTTTTATCGCAATAAACCTTACATTCATTCCGGCAATGATTCACATGGTTCGTCCATATGTATGGATCGATAATCTGTTTTTCATGTATCTTACTTTTGTTGGGGTATGGTTCCTTTTAGCAGGCTATATTATGGGATTATATGCTCTTGGTAAAAGATATAAAATTTATCGAAAAGCAGAAAGATATCCTTATATATTAATGAAAGAAGAAATTAATCCAGAAATCTAATTATTATTTCTTTCATTTTTTTATCTATTCAATTATTTTCTTTTACTTAATGACTCTATCTATAGAATAAATTTAAATTTTAAATTTAATTCATGATAATATATTGGTTTTTTAAGTAAGTATGTGGGATATTCTCAAAATCATGGATAAAATTATGAGTTGATTTTCATGAATTTAAAAAGTATACTATATATCTATAGCGAACTCATCAAAGCAAAACAGACTATGCTTTTATTATATACTGGTATATTCTCATACTTTATAACGATTGTTGAATCATCTACACCTTTTAATTTTTTTAATTTATTACATTTAATTTTATCACTTTTTCTTGCCGTTTCGGGTAGTACAATTCTAAATATGTACTTTGATCGTGATATTGACGCTATTATGGAACGTACTAAAAACCGTCCATTACCTAAAGGTGAAGTTACCACTTCTGTTGTTCTTATAAATGGGATTGTATTAACTCTTTTAGGACTACTACTTGCATATTTAACTCTTAATTTCTTAACTACAGTGGTTATCTTTTTCGGTTTTTTCTTCGATGTGGTTATTTATACTCTTTTACTTAAAAGACGGACTAAATTTAGCATAATATTTGGAGGTGTCGCAGGTGGTCTTCCAGCAATGGCCGGTAGGACAGCTATTATAGGAATAGTAGATATCGTCGGATTATCATTCCTTCTGTTTATTTTAGCTTGGATCCCCGTGCACATTCTTACTTTAGCCTTAATTCCTAAAAATTATAAGGGTTACAAGGATGCTGGAGTACCTATGTGGCCAGTTGTAAGCTCAGAAAACCAAACAATGAGGGTGATAGCATTAGGCGCTTTAATTAGCACTTTTACACTCTATGTGATCGCGCATCTCTTAAAAGCAAATGCTATTATTCGAATTATAATTGGAATTTGTTGGGTAATTTTTATAGTATTAGTTTTAAAAAATTTGATAAAACCATCGAATAAACTTACGTTCGTAATTTTTAAAGTCGCATCACTTTACATGATATTAGGATTTCTTCTCCTCTTTTTAGGTGTTCTATTGTAATCGAAATCAATTTAGTATTTCTTTTAATTATAGTTCTTCTTCCTCAGATATGGGATTCTTAGAGAGATTTGAATAATAATTCAATAAAACAGAGTTTATTGAAATGCAATAAGAATCTTTATTTATTATCATAAATGATCTATTAGAATATCTAACATTTAGGTATTAATTTTAAATAAAAAAAAGAAATAGAATAAACAATTAGAAAGAAGGTAATTTATAAATGGTTACACCTATTTCGGATACAATAGGAATTTTCCAAATCGTATTGACAATTATTATCATGGTAATATTATTATTCTTGTTTCTAGCATTGGATTACTGGAGAGATAAAAGAAACAAGCCTTTAATTTGGGCATTAATAATCAGTTTTGCTATCTTAGTCAGTGTAATACTATTTATGCCTTGGTTTCAAGATCCCTTCGAACCTACTAAAGGCGTCTCGATCTTTACTTTAACTATATATGTTTCCCTTAGTCAGAGTCTTCACTTAGGATTAGTGTTGGGTTTCCCTGCTTTAATTCTTGTAACTGTTGGGACAATTCTTGTTACCTATGATGAATCTAAATACGTCTTATACCATGGTTTTTATAATGGTTCAGCTTGGATTCTTACTCTAATAAACGTGATTTGGTTAATAACATTAACACCTCAACAAATGACATCTTTTTCTGGGTGGTTACACACCTCTCATATAGGGGCGGGTGCAATCGGTATGATAGCTGGTTTTCTCAGTTTGCTATTTGGTCTTTCTGGACAGCGATATTACGCTAAGTTAACCGGATACATAACTTTAGGTTGTTGGTGGGGTGCTTTTTTAATAGGTTTTATATTACCTAGCATATAATAAAGAGGTGAAATAAAAAATGAATGAATCTAAAATCGAATATATGCAAGAAAAGGGAACTCTCGAAAGATTTACAAAGGAAGTAGAAGAGTTCATTATTCCTGAACATGTAAGCACAGATCCTTACGAGATCGAAGCTACAGCTGGAGATCTTTCTTTGTTATCTAAATATCATTATAAATTTAAAGAAGAATATCAAGCGAGTCATGTAATTCGTCCTGCTAACACTGAAGAGCTTTCAAAATTAATGGCTAAATGCCGAGAATATGGGATTCCTGTGACTTTAAGAGCTGCCGGTAGCTCATGTTTTTCAGCTTCTTCACCTACTAAAGGGGGAGTTATTATTGATACACGTAGGATGAATCAAGTGCATGAAGTTGATGCACAAAACTTAATTGTTAAATGCGATGCAGGAATTTCGTGGTTAAAACTTATTGAAACACTTCTTGACTACGGATTAGCACCAAAATGTTATCCAACTAGCTATAAATCTTCCTGTGTAGGTGGTTTTGTTGTCACTTCAGGGAAAGTCGGAATAGGGATCTTAAAATATGGAATTATGAAAGATTCATTGCTTTCTGTTACTTTTGTTAAACCTGATGGTTCCATTGAAAAGATTTCAAGAGACTCTCGAGGAGATTTGACACTAGATGATATAGTGGGATCATTTGGTATATACGGTGCTGTTGCAGAAGTAGAAATGTCAGTTACTACTCTTAAAACCTCAATCGAAATGATAGGTTATAGTTTTAAGTCGGTTAAAGAAGCAATCAATTTCTATTTAAGATTAAAAGAGGATAGCATGAATAAGCCATTTTTCCTTTCATTTTCTGATAAAAATTTTGAGAGGTATGCTCATTTGACATATCCTGCTGGCAATTATTTCGTTTATGCAGTATATTTCGATGATCCAAGTTTAACTTCAAAAAGTGTGTTATCTGCTAAAGATATCGCATTAAAATTAGGTGGGATAGGCGTTGAAGACTGGTATTTGAAAGAGAAATGGCGCGATATATCGGGTACAGAACTTAATATAGGACGTTGGTGTCAAAACCTAATTTTTCAAGAGTATTATATTTCTGATAATAGATTAGAAGATTTCTATGAGCATTATGCTATTACAGCTGGTAGATATAATTACAGAAAGGCATTTTACGTAATATCAGGTCCTCAAGGAGGAAATAGAATCAAATTATTCGGTCTTTCTGATATAAAAAATTCTCGGGAATTTTTTGGTATTAAAGCAATTTTTCATAGTTTAACTGTAAATACATATAATAAAAACGACAAATTATACGCTATAGGAGTAGTAAATACGTTCTATAATCTAAAATTCAATCTGGATGAAGCAACAAAAGCCAAGGAGTTAAAGAAGAAACTAGACCCTGAAGATCTTGTTAACTCGTACCGTTTAGTGAAAGCAAAAATGGAATATTGGAGGGTTGCATTATTATTTACAATAGCTAAATGGCTTTTTAGACCTAAGTCATTTTAAAAATTGGAGGTAAATAAAAAAATGAGTGAAGAAAAGTTAAGTAATTCAGATATAAAAAAAGTCGTAACTACTGGGCCAACTGTAGCAGGTATCTTTGCTCCTCCTCAAGAAAATATAGTAGAACCCATTTCAAAATTGAAAGATGAAGAGACATATGAAAAATGTGTTCAATGTGGGTATTGTCGCTACGTTTGTAGAGTTTATAACGTAACTTTTAGTGAAAGGGACTACGCAGGAGGTCGTAATAGAATTCTGAAGGCTTTAGCCAAAAAAGAAATTAAATTTGATAAAGAAACAATAATTCCCGCAATTTACCGTTGTATGTTATGTGGGCATTGTCGAACCGTTTGCCCAGTTGGAATTGACACTGTTAACGTTTTTCAAAGATTTCGATACCGATCTCACAAGAAAGGTGTTCTACCAGAAAAATTGGCAATATTAAGTAATTCAATCAAAGCAAACAATAATCCATTTCTTGAGAGTGGAACTGATAGATTTAATTGGTGTTCATCTCAATCTTGCGATGAAGGTCATTTAGCTTATGAGCGGGGAATTGATCTTTTCAATAAAATTAGATCAGGAAAACTAATTCCAAGCGAAAGTAGGGAAAATTTAGTTGGCTATTTCGTAGGCTGTACATCTTCGTATAGAAATAATGAATTAACTGTAGCAACGAGTCGTGTTCTAGACAGCCTTGGAATCGAATTTATTGTATTTCCTGATGAAAAATGCTGTGGATCAGTTCTATTCAGGACTGGATTAGACGACGATGTTACCGGCATGATGGAACATAATATTGCGATGATTCGTGAAAGTGGAGTTAAAGATGTTGTATTCTCATGCGCGGGTTGTTATTCAACCTTTTCACTAGAATATGTTAAGCATACAAAAGGAAACCTTGGATTCAATCTATATCCCATGGTACAATATGTTCCTAAATATGCTAAGGAAAATAATATTAAAATAAAATATACAAAGCGCTCAAAAGAAAATCCCTTAATTGTAACTTATCATGATCCATGCCATTTAGGAAGATACACTAATATATATGAACCACCAAGAGAACTTTTGAATATGATAGAAGGTATTAAGTTAATAGAGATGAAGCATAATAGAGAGATGTCTTGGTGTTGTGGTGCAGGAGGAGGCGTGAGAGCACTTTACGGAGAAATGTCTACTACTATTGCTAGTAACAGATTAGATGAAACCACCGCATGCTGGGACGAAATAAATGAAGATCGTATAAAAGAGGCCTTAGAAACTGAAGCTGAAGCTTTAATAAGTGCATGTGTTTTTTGTAAGAACAATTTATTTTTAGCAGCTGACAATGAAGAGAGACCAATCGAAGTTTTGGATATTACTCAAATTCTTGAAGATTGCAAATTTATAAGACAATAGAATAATCTTTCAAATTTTTAAAAAATAATTTTTTTATTTATTACATATTAACGATATTTATCATTAATTATATTATGATATTATTCATCAAATTTTATTCATCATAAGAATGGAATAATTTTATATCATAATATTTGAGAAATCCGCCTACTATCCCTACAGCAGCAACAAGCCAAAAAACAAGTGGTGCAAATATGCAATTGATAAACGGATAAATCACAAAGAAATTTAAGAGAACAAATACCACGCCTATTATAAAAAACACAATAGCAATTTTTTTACGATCCAACTTATCTCATATCCTAAATTATAATTTATATTTTAAATCTTAAAATAGTACAAAAATTAATAATAATATAACCGAACATGTTCGTAAATTTTATATTGAATGAGTTATATTAAAAAATTCGCAGATGACAGATAACAAACCAAGCATGGCTAGAATTAATTTAGAAATTCCAAAAAGTAAATGGTTTTCTGAAATTTTCGATAAATATCCTGATGTTGAGCTTGAAGTATTAAATTTCTTACCCTTTGATTTTGAAAAATCAATTGGAAATGCTATAATCGAAATTAATCATTATAAAATCGATAAAATTATTGAAGAAATTAAGAAGCATAAATCTGTTTTTGAATTTAATTTAATAGAGAAAGAATTAAATCGAGCTAAATTTAATGTCAAAACTAAAAATCCCCATTTATTATTCAAACTAATTGAATGTGGCGTTCTTATCAATTATCCAGTAAAAGTAAAGGAAAAAGTTGCAGAATGGAATTTAATAGCAACAAGAGAAAGAATAAATAATTTATTTAATTGTTTTGAAGATAATGAAATTAAGTTTTCTTTGATTAGGATTGGAAATTCATTCTCCAATGAAGAAGATAAAAATAAAATAGATTTAGAAGAAAAAAAGATTCTCAAAACTGCTATTAATTTAGGATTTTTCGATGTTCCAAGAAAAATCTCTTTGGAGGAATTGGCTAAAAACTTGGGATTATCAAAATCCTGGACATCTGAAAAATTAAGAAAAATTATAAATAAAAGAATCAAAATAGGTATATAATTATCTAAATTATATGCTACTGAACATACTAAGAATTTTAAAATACCGAACATGTTCGGAACTTAACTTTTAAACAAATAAAATCAACCTTTAATAAATTTAAATTTGTAATAAGAAAATAGTTAAAGAGTTTTGAACATGATACATAACAAAGGATTAGCTGTAATTCTCTGTTTAATCGGAGCTTTAATGATGATCGTTCTTACCCCAATATTCTTTATGATCCTATACGAACCTATGATTGTAGGTGAACTTGACCTTGGAACACCCAGTGGTTTAGGATGTGCAGTAGTGGTGGAATATATTTTTCCTATCGTTTCAGATATCGGGATTATTGGAGGTATATTATATCTTCTAAGTGTTATTGGTTTTTTACAAGAAGATAAAAAAGCTTTCACCTTAGCAATAACAGGGAATGTGCTTGCATTACTTTGCGCTTTTTGGCCAATAGTTCCTGCTATTATTACGAGCCAACCACCTTTATTTGTTCTGATATTCTTCGTGAATTTGATCATTTACTTCCTATTGATGGGACCTGTAGGAAGATCGTCTGGTAAAACCACTTTGTTCGGTTTAATTGTTGGAATGGCTTTGGTCCTATCATTTATGAACGGTGTTGCTGCTACTAACCGGATAGTAGCTCTTGGTTGGCCATTATTCGTTGCTTTTCAAAGGTTGAATTGGATTGCAACAATTGGTTTTGGAATAACAACAATTGCAATTGCTCTACGTCCAAAGGAGTGGGCACGAAAAGTTGGTTTAGGTGCTGCAATATTAGAAGCTGTAGCAGGATTTCCTGCCGGTTTTTTTTCGCCATTTGATGGATTCTCACTATTCTTACTTGGTCCTATATTGAGTGTAGTAGTAATAGTTCTCACCATTTCACCGAAAATATGGTCTAAATTAGCTCCTAAAGGCTTCTTGGATAGAGAGTAAAAAGCTTAAATTCTAAATATCTCAAAATTTCTTCTTTTTTTTACTTTTTAATTTTTTTTGCAGATCTACATATTTATAAACTCAAATTTAGATTATTTATTAAAATTATACAAAGAAAGGTGAAAAGGTTATGGAAATTGCTAAACAAAGAGAATTTTTACTGAAGGAAAAACTCTTGTCATTTCGGGATAAAGTTAAAGTAATGACTCCAGATAAAGAGGAATTAGGTTACTTTAAGGGAAAATTAATAAAAATTGGGAATACATATCGATTGTATAATATAGATGATGAAAGTGAAACGAATGCTTTACTTACTGTTCATGAGAAAGTAGTTTCTATGCGTTCAACTTATACTTTTTATAAAGGTGGTGAACAAGTTGATGATAAATTCATAGGGAAATTAAAAAGAAAAATTGTTTCTATTAAACCCAGTTACTGGTTTGAGGATCCGAATGAAACAAGATTATTTACTATGAAAGGTAATATCTGGCAGTTAAAATATAAAATATTATACCAAGAAAAAGAAGTTGCTGAAATAAGTAAGAAATTATTCAGAATTAAAGGAACGTATGGAATTAAAATGCGCTCTGATATCACCGATGAAATGGCAATTTTAATTTTAGGAATTGTTGTTATGTTGCATCATGAAAAAGAAGAAAACCGATAATAACCTTACTTTTTTTTTAATTTTTTCTCTAATATGTTATCGAATTAGATATGTTTTTATAATATAATTTTTATATCATTTTTGCTAGGACGATCTAAACTTTAGCTTTAAAGCAGTTGTTATATGATTTAAAATTTTTTATCATAAAATAAAGAGGAGGATAAATTGGAAAGTGATTTTAAACCATTAAGAGTGGCTTGCCCGAATTGCGGGAACTCAAAATTACTAAAAATACCCCTATCTATTTATAATGATAAAAAATTTGGTATCGTAAAAATTAAGGTGCCTAACGGAGCTGTTTGTCAGGAACATCAGTTTATAATTCTTACGGATAATAAGCAAAACATTATCGGATATGAGACAATTGATATTTCAATAGTAAAATTACCTGAAGAACCAAAAGAAGAACTTGCTAATGGTATCTCCTTAAAATATCTTGTGCATCTCTTTGGGTTTAATTGTGTCGCAGGTTTCCTCCATGCTAAATTATTTAATTATCCTTCTTTTATTATCACGAGTAAGGATTTAAATGTTGATTTGAATATTTTTGATAAAGTTTTCGATAAGTTAATTCCTGAACAATATAGGCAAACTCATCCTATAAAGTTTATAAAATATGATAGTGATATTTATCCAAATCCAGGTTATTATTATTTCTTAATTCAAAATAAGATGAAAGAAGATTTTTTGATAAATCTTAAAAAGCATATAGTCAATATGCCGTGGGATACCGATATTGGCTATGAGTCTTTAATTATCAATAAGTCTTTAGAAATTGATGAACACGATGGTTTTAAAATAGTTGAGAGCTATCTTACTCAATTTGTTAAAGATGTCGAATTAACAAAGACAACACTTGAAAATCATAGTAGTATCACTGATAAAAACTTAATGAAAGAACTAAATCAAAAAACTAAACTATCGACTATAAATAAAGATCGTATAAAATTAATTAGAGAATTCTTTCAACGAAGAAACTGTGTAGAATTAGCAAAAAGAATAATAATTAAATAAAATTTTTTTTAATTTTTAGGAATTTAAACGTTTGTAAGTTTTATTCATAATTTTATAAATATTAACAAATTCTTCGAATAATTTATTATAAATTTCTCTATTTTCAGGATTTGGTGTGAATACATTTGAAATCTGGATATGTTTTGGAATGTGATCCCATTTAATATAACCAAGAGCTACCGAAGCGATAAATGCAGCACCTCTTGCATTTGCTTGGATAGGATCTTTTATTTGCTTTATATTTCTATTAAGAATGTCTGCAAAAATTTGACACCAAATATTACTATTAGCTCCACCTCCGATAATATTTAAATCGGGTATAACAATATCTTTTTTCGTCATCCCAGGTGTAACTTTCATTTTCTGTTTTTGAATAAACTTCTCAAGATACATAAATAACCATTTTATATTATATGCAACACCTTCAAAAATAGACCTGATTATATGTTCTCTAGACATTTCAAGTGATAAATTATACAAACCTGCTCTAATCGTGTGATCATCTACTGGAGTTCTTTCACCAATTAACCACGGGGTAAAAATTAAATTATTAGAACCAGCAGGTACCTTTTCTACTATTCTATCGAAGATTTTATAGACATCTGGTACTGCTTCTTCTCTTAATAATTCATCTTTATGATATAAAATTTTATCTCTTAAAAATGATAATGCACCCCCAGCAATTTCTTGTTCATTTATTGCCATATATCTACCAGGTATTCCAGAAGCAATTGCACCAATATTATGGAAAATATCCGTCTTTTTAAAAGGAATGTGGCACACTACCCAATCACTGGTTCCTATATAAATATGTGTTTCATAATCTCTTACAGCACCGGAACCTATAGCTGCAGAGGGAACATCTGGAGCCCCAGCTATAACTTTTATATTACTATTAAGCCCTAATTCATCTGCAACATCTCTTTTTACATTTCCAAGAATACCAGTAGAATTTATCAATTCATAAGGCAACTTATTTTGATCAATCTTTGTCATTTTTATGAGTTTCTTAGAATATTTAATTTTATTAATCCTTCTTATGTCCGTTAACCAATGTACTCCTATGGTTGTAAAAGAAGAAGCAAACTTTCCTGTGAGCTTTAAATTTATATAATCCTGAGGTTCAAGAAAATTATAAGTTCTCTCGTATATATCTGGGTGTTTATGTTTTAACCAAAGTATATGAGCAATTGGATCTTTCCCACTTAAGCCCGGAGCTCCCCCAGTACGCTTAACAAATTTTAAAGCTTTAAAAATGTTAAGACCTGAGACTTGAAATAATCCTTTATAAAAATCCTTAATATAAGGTGCACCACGAGTATCCATCCATATAACAGCATTCATAAGATGATTGCCATCCTTATCCACAGGAATTGTACCACTCCATTGACTTGTATTACAGATACCAACGATATCATCAACCGACACACAACCAGTATCTATAACTTGCTTACAAGTCTTAATTATTGCGTTCCACCAATCATCAGGATTTTGCTCTACACCGCCTCCTTTTTCTACCTGTAATGGAACCTCTTGAAAAGCCCATTCAAGTACATCTCCATGGGTAGAAACTATTGCTGCTTTTGGACCTCCTGTACCGTGGTCTATAGCAAGAATGAATTTTTTTTCAGTAATCGTCATAATTAATTAAAATGTTATTAATCTAAATAAAGATTTTTTGTAAACCTAAAAATAAACTTAATTTGCTATCTTACTCTTTTATAATTATTATAATTAAGGTATACATTCACCCTAAACTTGAACAAAAATGTCTAGTATGAAATATGAAGAAAAAATTGCTAAAATTGAAAACATTGTAAGTCAACCGCTAAGAGAATTCAAACCAGAAGCATTAAAGGGAATTATTGAGAGATATGAGAAAAAACATGTTAAATCAAAAGAAGCATTTGAACGAGCAAAACGAGTTCTTCCAGGTGGCGTTGAACATAATCTAGCCTTTAATTTCCCATTTCCGTTAACTAGCAAAAAAGTTTATGAGTGTTATATGCAAACAATTGACGATGTAGTTCTTACTGACTATTTAATGTGCGGCGGACCAATAATTTTAGGTCACAATTACAAACCCCTCACAGATAAGATTTTAGATGTGATAAAGAATGAAGGTCCTTGCCATGGAATTACTAGTGAATACGAGTATATGGCAGCAGAACAATTACGAAAATATTTTCCTTCCTGTGAAAACGTTAGGTGGCTTCAGAGTGGAACAGAATCTGATATGTTAGCTATTCGTGTAGCACGTGTATTTACAGGGAAAAAACATGTAATTAAAGTTGGGGGAAGTTATCATGGATGGTCAGATCAATTAGTATATGATATGCATGTTCCTGGTACAAAGAGGATGGAATCTCATGGTATTCCGAAAGAAATTTATAAATATATTGATTCAATCCCTCCAAATGATATTGAAGCTTTAAGAGAAATGTTTAAAGAAAAGAAAAAGGTTGCTGCTGTGATTATAGAACCAATGGGAGGAGAATCCGGAGCAATTCCCGTAAGGCCAGAATTTAATAAGGAAGTGGAAGAACTATGTCATCAAAATGATACATTACTCATTTCTGATGAAGTTGTATGCGCTTTTAGATTGGATATGGGAGGTGGTCAAGCATATTTCGGGTATACTCCCGATTTATCTGTGTTCGGAAAAATTGTTGGACATGGATACCCTTCTGCTGCCGCTATAGGAGGGAGAGCAGATATAATGGCGACAGTAGCTGCGGGAGTAGGAGGGGGCGCGAAAAGAGCATATTGTGGAGGAACATTAGCTGCAAATCCATTAACCTGTGCAGCAGCATATTGGGCAATGAAATTTGTTGAAGAAACAAATGCAACTGAAATTGCAACGAATGCTGCTACAAGACTCTCGAGTGGCTTGAATGAGGTTTTTCAAAAGTATAACTTACCATGGTTTTCATATAATTATGGTGGTACTGTGCATTTTCACTCTTCATGTGTGTTTGGATTATCCATAACTGATCCTACACAAGGCCCTCAAATAAAGCATCGTAAAGAGTTTATGGAGCATATGGGGGCTGCCTTAGTTGATCAAGAAATAATTTCAGTAGCAGGAAGCCGATTTTATACTTGTATGCTTCATTCTGATGACATAGTTGATAAAACTATTCAAAAATTAGATAATATTTGCCAAAAAGTCGAATAAATTCACTTTTTTTAATTAAATAATTATCCTATTCAAAACTAAACACTGTTTTAATCGAACTATTTTCACTTTTATTTAATGCAACTGTTAATGCTTCTTTGTAGTCTCTAATCTTAAACTTATGAGTTAAAATCTCTTTAAGATCAACTTTACCTGAGCTAATAAGATCCAGAGCAAGTTGAAAGGTTCTTATCTTTTGTAGATTAAATAGTTCATTTCCATAGGCCATTGACGGGAGAATCGTAGCTTCTTTAGCTATTAAAACTGTCCAATCAATTTGTTCATAAGCAGGGATACCTACTAATATAACCGTTCCTCTATATTTTATTAACCTAAAAGCATTTGCTAATGACGAGGCATTACCCACAGTATCGATTACAATATCTACATGACCACCTAATAAAATTACTTCCTCCATCATGGGTGAAATAACTTTCGCTCCTAATGTTTTTCCAATTTTTTTTATATGCATATCTCTCTTAATCATAAAAATCTCATCAGCCCCTAATTTCTTTGCTAATTCTGATTGAAAAGGATATTTCGCAATTGCATATACTTTGCATTTACTAAACAATTTTAAAGCAGCTATAGTTGACAATCCGATTGTTCCACATCCAATAACTACACAATTTTCATTTTCTTTTGGAAGTTGTCTAAAAATTCCATGGATTGCTACAGCTAGCGGTTCTATTAATATTGCTTCTTCAAAGGATACAGAATCAGGTATTTTAAATAATTGAGATTTGTGGACCACTGCGTATTCTCCCCATCCTCCTCCGGTATCTTTACAAAAACCTGTCCATGTTCCTGGTGCGATATTACCCTGATCTAAATTACAACATAAATTAGTATTTCCATCCTTACAGGAATCGCATAATTCAAGACCACGAACTTGACAGGCTATAATCGGTTCAATTACCACTCTATCTCCTAATGAAAAATCTTTTACATTTTTGCCAATTTCGACTATCTTTCCTACAAATTCATGTCCAAATATTGCAGGATATGAAGTAAGGCTAGATAGAGCATATGAAATATTTAAAGTTAAAATATGGAGATCTGTACCACAAATTCCGCCTAACTTAACCTTAACTTTTACCCAATCTTCATTAATTAAATTTAGTTCAGGCATCTCTTCTAAATCTATCAATTCATATACTTTTGGTCTATTTTTCGGATCTTGTGCTACTTTTTGCATTGCTTCGATCAATTTTTCAAATTTCAAATTTAGTGCTTTCAAAATTTCACCACGTTTCTATTATTTAGAACAAATTAAGTCATAATTAATCATATTAAATATAAAAATATGGATGCTTTTATTGAAATTCAATTCATGAAAACAAAATTAGTAATATTATAATTTGAAATTATATTATCCTAGAAAAAATAAGTGTGAATATTATGGGAAAACAGAATGAAATAACAGAACCTTCTAAACTATTAAATAAAGATGGTTCGCTTATCCAAAAAGGTTGGGCTCGAAAGCCAATTTTAAACTATAATAAAGTAAACATTGGAAAGGGATGGTCGAGAATAAAAGAATGGGATCACTATTCCATTTTGAATAAAGAATTTGGATTTCAGCTCACGATTGGTGATATAGGATATTTAACCCAGATGAGCTATGTATGGCTTGATTTTACTAATAAAGAACGCAATGGAAAATCTGTAATGAAATTTTTTACCAAATCAAAAATTCTTCCTCTTAGTTCTTTAGAAGATAGTATTATTGAATTCCCCATTGATAAATTTAAAGCTACTATTGAAAAAAAAGGAAATAAAAGAGTTCTCACCATTAATGATCCGACCTTCTTAGAGAAAGGTATAAATGGTTCTATTACTTTAGAAGACAACCCTGAAATGGATAATACTGTTGTGGCAACTGGTTATGGTCCTAAGAAACCTAAATTATTTTATTACAATCATAAAATTAATTACATGCCTGCTGAAGGTAAGATAAAACTCGGAGATGAAAACTATAATTTCGAACCAGAATCATCCTTCGGACTTATGGATTGGGGACGAGGTATATGGCCATATAAAACGCACTGGCTCTGGGGATCGGCGTGTGGACTGGTTGATGGAAAACCAGTAGCTTTCAATATAGGATATGGTTTTGGAGATCTTTCAACTCATACCGAAAATGTTATTTTTTACGATGGTAAAGCCCATAAAATCGATGAAATCACCTTTCATCATGAAGATGATCGCGATCCTACTCAACCATGGACATTCTCAAGTAATGACAATAGATTCAATATGATTTTAGAACCTATAATTCCGCATAGAGAAAAGATAAATTTTGGATTAATATATCTTAATTCATCTTTATTACATGGATTATATTCTGGAGAAATGGTATTAGATAACGGTGAAAAGATTGAAGTAAAAGAAATGTTAGGTCACGCTGAAGATATTTTCTGGAGATGGTAATTCCTTAAAAATTTAAAAAATAAAAAAAAGGTATTTTAATTTATAGTCCTACTTCTTTTAGTTTTTCTTTGTTTTCGGCTACTTTATCGGGAGTTAAATCATACCATTTCCAAAAGATGAAGATAGTAATAAGTACTAATATTGCTGGTATAAGTGCTGCATGGCTTCGAATTCCCCATAAAGCTAACGCAGGAGTGGGACTTTCAGCTACTAATTCAGCATAACTTGTTACTCCTGCAGGAAAACCAGTTAAAATATGGATAATAGCAAAAATCATAGCTTGAAAAGAACCACTTAATCGGATAAAGAATGCTTGATATCCATAATATATCGCAGCTTCTCTTTTTCCAGTTCTTAAAGCCAAGTCATCAAGTACATCGCCCATAGTAGGTGGATCCATAAACCATTGTCCTCCTAGCCCTATTCCAAATAAGAATAACGCGATCATGAAAAATATGTAGCCATTAACGAAAAATATGGGTAAGAATGTAATAACCATTACCCAACCTGCTGCGATGCTCATTTTTTTATTGTTGTTTACTCTTTGAGAAATTAAAGTCCAGAGCGGTACCGAAATAAGAGCACCTAACAACATAAAAGCCATGAGGATACCTAATGCACCTGCTTCTTCTTGAAGAACATATGTTATCATATAGGGTCCGGATGCCGAGAGTAAAGCTACAGCTGCTTGATAACCAAAGAAGTATATAACCTTGACCATGAAGCGACGATCTGTTACTGCTCTTTTTGCAGTTTTGAAGAATGGTTCCCGTTCTTTTTCTTTAGCGATCTGCCTATGCTCTTGATATTGAGCTCTCATTTTTGGATTTTCTCTTGTCCCTGGCAACATGAAAAAGAATAAAATCATACCTATTCCTACACCAATCCAAGCAGAAATACGATATGTAGGAGGTACCCCTGTGGTGATAAACATTGGAGGGATAATCGAACCAGCAACGATACCGATCATTCCCATCAATGTTCCAATCCCAGTAGCAGTCCTCCTCTCAGCAACACCCTTGAATTTATCGGGATACATTGCTGTCGCATTTACATTCCATAATGTAAAAAGTGTATCATAAATAATTAGTGTAGTAACGAACCAAATAAAGATTAACCACTGATCATTTACTGGATGCCAACTAAACGGTACTAAAAATATGGCAAGATAAGAAAAGAGCCACGGTATCGCACCAAGAAATACCCAAGGAAAACGTTTTCCCCATCTTTTTTCCCAGGGCATATGAATCCTTTCCATTATATAGCCAATTAAGGGATCATTTACAGCGTTCCAAACTGAATAGATTACAAGAGCAATAGCAGCAATTCCAACATTTAAACCAATCTCTGCCTCATAGAAAAAGAACACATAAAGACCGAAAGCACCCGTTATCCATTGTGAGAACGTCTGATAAGCACCGTAACTCGTCATAATAAATTTAGAATTTTCATATTCTTCCTTTATTTTCTCTTTTGACACGATTGAACACAATTCTAATTGTTTTAAAAAAATTCAATAAAAATATTTTATTAGATATTAGATTTTCTACTTTAAATATCTTTTAAATTTTTCAAAGATTTTTGAATCTTTGATCTTTTACTATAAGTGACTGAAAAAATATGAAGATTATTGTTTTTTCACCTCATCCCGATGATGAATCTTATGGAGCAGGCGGTTCAATCTTAAAATGGGTAAGTGAGGGTCATGATGTACATATCATCTGGTTTACTGATGGTAGAGCAGGTTATCGAAAAGCTAAAGAGAACAATGATCTAGAAGATTGTGAAGCTACTCGGATTTCTGAAGATGAGTTAGCGAGGATAAGATTAATTGAAGCTGATGCTGCAGGAGAATTCTTAGGTGTAAAAAAAGATAATCGACACTTTTTAAAATTTTACGATCAAGAATTAGAGAATTTCATAGATAAAGCTTCTAAAAAAATTGAGAATGTGGTAGCAAATGCAAACAGATTTGTAATTCCAAGTGCAAATAATAAACACCCAGATCATCAAGCTACTCATGATATTGCTATTAACGTGGCTAAGAAACTAAATTTGAAGGATCTCGAATTTTATGTTTTTGCTTTATATAATCCTTTAAATGTTCAAGGGGATCATCTGGTAAAAATAAGAATAGGAGATTTAAGATACAAAGTATATGAAGCCTTGCAGTTACATAAATCACAATTTTATACTAGAGATATGAATTGGCAAAGTTTAGCAATAAGAGATAGAAGAAGAGAGAGGTTTGGTCTATTTAAATTAAAAGATAAAGGTAAATTTGAGAATTTTTAAACAATTTTTTTTGAAGGATTAATTCTATGCCAGAAGAAATAGATCTTAGAAAAGCTGCTGAAATTATTAAAAACTCTAATTATATAGTAGCATTTACAGGAGCGGGTTCATCTACAGAATCTGGTATTGCAGATTTTAGATCTGAAGGCGGATTATGGTCTCGTTATGATCCATCAATCTATGCGAATTATCAATACTTCTTAAAAGATCCGAGTAAATTCTGGGAAATGCATAATGAGCTAGTAGATATTTTAGTAAAAGCAGAACCTAATCCAATTCACCATGCAATAGCGAAACTCGAAGAATTAGGTAAAGTTAATGCGATTATCACTCAAAATGTTGATATTTTGCATCAAAGGGCAGGGAGTGGAAGCTTTAGAGATATACCGATTTATGAATTACATGGTTCATATGAAAAATTGGAATGTTTAGATTGTAGAAAGGAATTTCATTTTGATAAGGTTGATACTCACTCTGTAAAATATCCCATTTGTGAATGTGGTGGTTTAATAAAGCCGAAAGTTGTTCTTTTTGGAGAGTCACTCCCTTTTGGAGTATTAGAAGGAGCTTTGCAAGAATGTAGAAACTGTGACTGTTTTATTATGGTCGGAAGTTCATTACTTGTTTCTCCTGCTAATCTTATGCCAGCAATTGCTAAACAATATGGAGCAAGAGTAATCTTTATAAATCGAGATAATACAATGATGGACCATATTGCTGATATCTTTTTAAAAGGAAATGGAGGAGAAATTTTAACAACGTTGATGGATATGATAAATTCTAAATAATCTTTTTCCTAAAATTAAGAAATTTCTCTCTCAGGCTTGAAATCGAACATTTTTTTTCCAAAAAAGTAAGATTTAAATAATAATCAACCTAAGTAATATCGATACTCCAATTTAGGTTGTAATAAAGATTTTTGTCAAATGATACATCTCTAAGGAAATTCAATAAACTTTTATTAGAATACTCTGGCTCACGGATTTCTCTTTTACTTTAGAACCAGTGAATTCTAATTTGGGGATTTAAAATTAGGTTTAAAATTTAAAGGTTTTTCAAATGATTGAAATTCTATTAGCGATATTTATACTAATTGGAGGATTAGCTTTAATAATTTTTTGTAGTATCAAGGCAGTTAAACATTCCGCTATTCTCGCAGCAGCATTAGGCGTATCTCCTCTTGTAATCGGGGTTGCTTTAGTCTCTGTTGGAACGGATATATCAGAAATCTTTAATTCAATAGTATCTTGTGCTTTAGGTCATGGAGATATCGACGTTGGGGATAGTGTAGGATCAGATTTGACTCAGCTCACCTTGGTTTTTGGGATATTGCCATTAGTTTCAGGAGTGTTTTATGTTCATAGAAAGGATATTATCATTTTAGGAGCATGTGAAGTTTTATCATTAATATTAATATTTACTGTTGTTGAGAAAGGGTACTTTACGCGACTTGACGCTATACTTATGGTTGGATGTTTAGGTATATATATCTGGTTAATATATAACGCTAATAAAGAAAGCATTCTCCAAAGAGTAGAGAAGATAGAGAAAATAGAGGCGCCAAGAAAAAAATTACTTCATCTTTTAATTGCCGCTTTAGCTTTTGGAGGAGTCACTATTAGTGCTTTCATGATTGTTGAGTCAGTAATTGTTATTTCCAGTTTACTTAATGTCCATGAGTACATTATTAGCTTTTTTATAGTAGCGATAGGAACTTCTTTACCAGAATTAGCTGTTGATATTAATGCATTACGATTAAAACACCACGAGATAGCTATTGGTGATATAATAGGTTCTTGTATCGTAGATTCTACTTTATCCATAGGTATTGGTCAAGCTCTTTTCCCACAACAAATAACTGCCGAACTTGCTGTTCCTACAGTTCTCTATACATTAGTTGCTAGTTTTATTGTTATAACTATTGTCGCAGTTAGGAAAAAAGTAGATAGAAAAGCAGGAATAGTGTTTATTGCACTTTATTTTATTTCCTATATATTTCTTCTATCTTTTTGGATAAAAGTTTGAAAATAATACTTGTAAAAAATTGAAAATTACCTGCTTGCTTAATTATTTTAAAAGTTTTATTGAACCATATCCTTGAAATATAAAACAATTTAGCCAAGAGTATTGAGAAAACTTCTGTGCGGTTGCTTGTAAGAATAAACCTTCAGAAGTCACCATACTGGGTCCAAAGACAGTTATTAACGTGTAGATCAAGGCAAAAAAAATTATAATTAAATACACATAGCTATAAAGATTAGGATAATCCTCATTTTTTATGATTATAAATGAAAAAATGATCAAAACAAAAAGACTAGTAAGAGAAAACAATCTTGAAAAGATTATATGAATTGTAGGAAAGAGATTCCAAGGAGTAAGAACAACGCAGAACATAAAAAATCCAGCAATTAATCCAAGAATAGTGTTAATTCTTGAAAGTTTATAGAGAAAATGATTGTTTTTAAAAAAGAATTGCATCGCAATGATATAAAAAGCAAGCGAAAAAACTAAAATTAAAGCGGAAATAGTGAAAATTGAAAATGAGATAATATTTGATCTTCCGGAAAGAGCAACTGTTCTTCCAAGATCACTGAAAAAATTCTGCCAAAAAGAATATCCGGTTGTATTGGGATTAGTAAGTATTCCACCGGTATAAAAGATCATAGCAATACCTGTAAAAATGATATATTGCAATGGGCCGATCATTATAAATATATATGCCCATTCTTTCCAATTTTGCCGATTCATTTTATTTTTTACTCTCAAATTATAGTCATTTTGCATATTTAGGTTTTGAGATAAATCCTATGAACATAAGGAAGTTTGCAATAATATCGAGAGTCTCGGCAATGACAAAAAGCGATGGCTCATTTAAAGCTCTTACTGAAATGATAGAACGAGCAATATTTGTAAATATAAAGACTAAGAATGCAAGGCCGATTATGAGTCCGTTCGCCTGAGATAACCGCTTGTTCTTATACATGAATAAGAACATGAGTGCTATCATTACAAAAATGGCGAGAGTTAAGAAAGGGAGTACGCTAATTAAAAATGTAATATTTGAAGCTATAATAATGATAAATGATACAATTACAAGAAAAATGATTACAATCCATAATCGTAATTTATTAAATTGCTTTTTGCTTATCTCTTTTATATATACACTAATAAAAGTCATTGTAGCCTCTAAGCCAATAAAAAGAATAGGAATAACATTAATAATTACAATAATATACCTAACTTTTAGAAGATTTAAAAGAACTGCATCTCCGAAACTTTCGCTTATTAGGATCAAGTTATATAAAAGATCATAAACCTTACCAAATGTAAGAATCATAAAGAATAATGCAAATAGGAAATATGCATCAGAAGTATAAATTGCCTCCTGCTTAAACCATTTCCTGAACAGAAAAAAGCTCATAATGCCCAGGATTACAATTCTGACGATACTTGCTATTGTTGCCAGCCATGTTCCTTCGATCTGGGTTAATACATAACATATTGTGGACCAATAAAGGCCATATACTAACAAGAATACAACTAATAAGGCAATTGAACTTCCAAGTAAAAGATATTTGTATTTTCTCTTTTTTTCTTCCATAATTTTTAACCTTATTGCTAATAAAAATTTAGATCTTATAATTCAATTTTAATTATAAATCTTGATTACAATTTCTTCATAATCCTACCTTTTAAATATCGCTAAAAATTTGAAATTTCAAAATTTTTCTTTAAATATTTTAATAGTTTCTCAAATCAACTATTCCATCTATTTTTTTTTTATAAATGTCTAGTCTATCTTCATTTTAAAACTAAAGATTCTTAGGTAATAATATGGTAGATACCCATTCAAGAAGTTTTTTTGGACAACATACAGGAATTATTGTAAAAAGCCCTTCCAAATATAATGATTTTATTTTTATTACTTGTCTTCGGAAAAAATCCGATGATTCATGGGAAAAACCTTCGAAGGGGGAAGGAAAAACCATCAAATTTTCCTTAGAAGAGATGGTCATGATTATTCAAGTGCTATCAAAACAATCAAAATCATGGAGCACCTATCATTCCTTTAAAGATGAGAAAACGTCAATCAACTTCAAGTGGAATGATGATAAACAAGAACAAATATACATTAACATTGGAACCTATAAAAAATCAATCCAAACACCCCAAATAACTATCCTTCGCATGCTAATGGAACATATGCTTGCTGAAAAAATCAAATTTGCAACAAGTACAAAACAAGTTGATTCTGAGAGAAAAAATGGTAAAGCAGAAGATGTTAATGAAGAACCATCCAAAGCTTTGGTGGTAAGTGAGCAGATTTTTGAAGGAGGGCACGAAAAAAAACCCAAAAAAGAGTTTAGACTTGTAGGTAAAAAGAAACCACATGAAAATAAAATTACAAGGCTAAAGGGAGAAATTACGGGAAGTTCAGATAAAGCACTCTTAATTATGTTTGAAAATGATCTTGAATTGTGGATACCGAAATCAACAGTTCATTCTGATTTTAAAGTTGAGAATAAAGGTATCCAAGAATTTAGTATTGATAGTTGGATTCTAGAAAAAAATAATATTCAATTCTAAATATTGTCATAATCCTTAATTAAGAAACTTACCTCTTTTACTACGGACTTATTTTAAAATGGCTAATAGCTCTAATAACAGGATATTTTATTCACCTCGGATTGAATATTGCCAAGAAGTTTACAGCGAAGAAGAAATGTATGGATCTATATCAATTTTGGTATTATTTGTTATCAATGCTATGAGGAGCTAAAAAAAGAATAGGAAGAGAATGATTAAACTTTTAATTTGTTAATATCTCCTATAGTTTTTAAGGAATCAAGTAGATCGATAAGCTCTTGATCCGAAAGAATATTTTCATCATCCTCTACACCAATCATATTTTTATTAAACGCAAGTCGACAGGAGGGGCATAAGATCTTTTTATCGGTGGTATATACTAAATAGCTCTGGCAACGGGGACAATAACTTCGATGCAATACATTCATTATACACTTAAATCTAACTATGCCTTTTTAAAGTCCTAAAAAACTTAAAAAAATTTAGATCAATATAATAGTTAATTTTCTATTTTTCTTATATCAACTGTAGACCTTGAACTATCTGATTGGGAGCAATACCGTACAAAAAGGCTTTATGAAGAAGCTGAATATCACTCTTAAGTGTGATATGTTCTTTTTGAATATTAAACTCGTTAGTCAGTTGCTTAATTGCGTCATAAATCGACTTTTTACTATCCTTAAGCTGACCAAAAAAACCTCCAAACGCAGAAAACATATTATACATGAACTCCATATCTTTACGAGTGAACTGCTTAACGCAATCGGGACAAATAATGCAGAAATCAACGCCTAACTGAATAATCTGTGGTTTTTTTTTGGTTTCATTGTGGCAAATTACACATCGAACCACAGGTATCTTTCCTTTCTTATCAAAAACTTGCTGTGAAATCATAATCGAATTAGATTAAATTATGTTTATATTTAAAGAAAAAACTTGCTAAAAAATCATTAAAATATATTTTTTCCAAGCTCATCTAATTTTCTCAAAATCCATGTTTTAAACTCCTGAAAATTCTCTAGGGAGGGTATATCATTATAAGAATAATCTTTAAATGTATCAATCTGATTATTTTGTTGATTAGATTCGATCTTTTTTATATCCTGAATACCAAGTTTCTGAAAAAGAGTCTCAAAATCAGCATTATCATCATTAGTGAACGAATAACTAGTTTGAGCCATTTTAATCCATTCTTCTGCAAACTCAGAAGGTATTCCTTTCTTCCAGTGATGGTTTCGCAAGTAGTTATATAGTTTCTTAGGATAATATAGTTGGTCAACTTCCAGATTTGCGGGATTTACTTTTCTACTGCGATATTCATGAATAAGCTGGACAAATACTTGGGCGATGTGTCGATTAGTTTTTATAATAAGTTCATACTCACCAGAAAAATCCTTCATTGACTTTTTCTGAATAGGTTTTTTAGAGGTATCTGGAACATAACTCTTAGGAAGCTCAATATTGTAATACTTTTCAGTAAAAGTCAAAATCTTATTCCAGTACCCTGAATCAATGTCTTTTAAAATGGTAGGTAATTGTTTTAAATGACCTTTTTCATTTATTTGGGCATATATCTTAGTGGCAATGGTCTTTATTTGTTGGATTTTCTCCAAAAGAATAGTTTCATTAATTGAACTTTCAATAAGATCCTTTTCAAATTCTATATTATCAGGGGTATAATTGATAAATTGTTTGCTTTTCTTATTATAAAATACTGCATTAGAACCATTTGCCAAGTTATCTACATTCTCATTTATATTTATAATACATCGAACGCTGTTGGTAGTAAGCAATTTCTTTAAATTTGAAGCATCAACATTATATAAGATGTAAAATGTAGGTTGTTGTGAATAAGAACTGCTTTTTTCAT
>JBHLJZ010000053.1:0-25442 GCA_048887165.1 Candidatus Hodarchaeota archaeon
GCCAGAGAAAAAGATGTAATAAATACCCATGCTCGTAAAAATGCCCTTATCCCTACGGTCACTATTATAGGATTAAATTTTGGAGGATTATTAGGTGGAGCCGTTCTTACGGAAACTACCTTCAATCTCCAGGGAATGGGAGCGCTCTTAATAAGTGCCATCATTGTTAATGATTATTGGGTCCTAAATGGAATCGTGTTTCTTACCACCCTGACCTTTATCATTGTAAATTTAGGAATTGATATCCTATATGGAATAATTGACCCTCGAATTAGATATTGATTAAATAAACTATCGATTAAATAAAAAGAGTAAAAGTGAAAAAAATGGTAGAATTAGAACAAGAAAAAATAGAAGAATTTGAGGTTTCCAAAAAGGAAGGTACTTTTAAGAAGGTACTCTTCTGGATGGGAAAAAATGTCAAATTCATCCTTATACCTGGTTCTAAGCTAGAAGAACTCTCAATTAGAGAATTCGAATATGAAAAAACCATTAGTAAAAGAAAATTCATTCGACGACTAAAATCAGTTCTCACTATTATAGGGATTGTAATTGTGTTTACAGTTGTTTCTTTTGCTGTATTTGGAGATTGGCTTTCACCATATACCTACTATGAAGCAAGTTTACCTTATTATCCCGGAGCGTGGGATCCTCCTTCTCCAGGACATCTTTTAGGCCAAACTAGATACGGTCGAGATATCTTAGCAAGGTTGATTTTTGGAGCAAGATCCTCATTAACCATAGCATTACCCGCAATAACTTTTAGCGTTATTTTAGGTGTTATATTTGGTGTGATTTCTGGGTTCTATGGGGGTGTGGTTGATTCAATAATCATGAGGGTTATGGATGTGTTCCTCGCATTTCCTGGTTTAATACTTGCTCTAGTATTTGTGGCAATTTTGGGTCAAAATATGGAATATATTATGTTAGCTTTTGGAATCTTAGGAGTTCCGTTTTATTCTCGCCTGATCAGAGCATCTGTACTCCAAGCTAGAGAATTGCCATATGTTGAAGCCGCAAGAGTGGCAGGTTCAGGAAATATGAGAATTATGTTTCGCCATGTCCTCCCAAACACCATTCAGCCAATCATCATCTCGTTTACATTTAACATCGGAGGGATAATTCTTAGTTTAGCAGGATTGAGCTTTCTAGGATATAGTGACATTCGATTAATCGAATGGGGAAGCGATATAAATCAAGCGAGCATGCATCTTTATGATGCCCCTTGGGCAGCGATATGGCCTGGAGTTATGATCCTATTGACTGTGTTAGGTTTTATGTTAGTTGGTGATGGATTAAGGGACGCATTAGATCCCCGATTGAAAAATATTTAAATAAAAAATTAACATTTTTTTTTAAAAAAATTTAGTTTTATAAATGGAATAATGGATTTCTTAAGCAATCTGGATATCAAATTTCAGAGATGGAATTGATCTTAATTATTTTTTTAAAATAAATTCCCAAGAACAGTAATAATCTTCAGGATGCGAATCTGGAGGGCAACAAATACAATTAGTATCTATCCTTTGGTCAATAGTCTTTGCAAATTCAGAATATTCTACCACTCCAACACCCTTACAAGGAAAATCCGGTAAATTTCGTTGCTTTCTAGCATATTGAACTCGGCAATTCTTCATGCGAAAAACACAGCGATCTTCAGTTATTTCTACGATTTCTTGTTCATTTATATTCGCATATACCCTAAATCTTAAAGCTTTTATCAATGCAGGTATACCTCCCTTTTCAGGGATATTAAACCTCTTCATAATTCGTTTTGCTTCGATAATTGTAAATCGTTTCCATTGCTTAACATCTAATTGTATTGCTTTTTCAATACCAAATTCATTTTCAACGGCTTGAAACCAAGTACCATCAATTGCTAACCAATTTTTAGAAAGATCTTCTATATAATCAATCAATTCTTCTTTTGAGAGATTTTGTAAAGCCTCATTCAAATTTCTTCAGTTAATTCAATTTAATTATGATGATAAGGAGAATTATTGAAATAAAAAAAACTATATGAATTTCATAAAAGAGTCTGTGCAAACAATTTTATTTTTTCTCTTATGATTTTTTCGGATGCGAATCGCGCATCTCCTACATCTACATCAACAAGCAACATAGGAATACCAACTTCATCTCTTAATGCTTCTCTTAAAAGTTGAGGTACACTACCAAATTGTTTACAACCAATATGGGACGTGAAAATAAAACAGTCAGCAGAATATTCCTTTGCTAATCTCACACAATCTTCTAAAAAGGGATAATAAAATTCAGCACTTTGTTTAGTCATTGGGGCCTCCATAGTTTTCTTAGCCATACCATAAAACAATGTTTCTAAATTTGAGGTAGTGTTGATTGGATCTGCGAAATTATAGTTAAAGATATCAAATAGAATTGACATGCCAAGATGACGGTCTAACCATTCACATAACCCTAAATCAAAAAAAATTATCATATAAGGCCATATGCTTCTAATTTTTTCTTCTCTGGCATGATGTTCTCCTTTTCTATATCTTTCTTTGGCGATATTCAACATATCTTTATAAAATTCAAGTTTTTGTTTCCGACCTGACAAGTATATTGTTGCAGCTGCCGCCATTGCATTAAACATATTTTCTACAGGACAAGGTTTTGCTTTTTTTAACTCAAAAATTTCTAATTGATAATTTGTTGCTTGGTTTTCTAAAATTATTGCGTTTTTTAATTTATTATAATCAGGTTCTTGTCCAATTATTTTACCTAACTGCTCTAAGCCAATTTTAATTTGCTCTCCATGATAAAAGTAGCTTTTTTCTGACTTTAGGAATGGTAGATCAGGTACAATTAAAGGTATCTTTTTATGGTATTTGAAAAAAGGATAACTACTATACGTGTTATCACAGGGTGCACTTGGAGTAATTATTGCATCAAACTGAAATAAATCGTCAAGTGTCATACCCATTGTACCTTTTTGTGATGTGCAGGTATGAAATGGATGGCCCCAGTGCGTGATAATATCATAATAAGGTTCAGAACCATTTGGCAATAAAGTCGCTAGCAAATAAGAAGTTGCTTCAATACACACTGGGACACAATCAAAACAATTTAAAAATTCTGTAGGAAATGAAAAATGATGGCCAATTATTGGTAAACCTTCTCCAGCTTTTTCAATCAGATCATCCATGACGGATTTTATATATTTTAGACCTAACCTTAAAGATGGAATTCCATGATCTGGAAGAATTCCATCAACTAAACCATGAGTATATGTAATTGCTTGATTTAATATTTTGTATGGAATAATTCTATTTTCTGCATCAACTCTATTTATCTCATTTCACCTTTTGTTTTTTATCAAATTAAGGTTTGTACAAAAAAGCTAATTTTTTCTTTAAATGCCTTCAATGATGTCATTCTCGCATCTCCAGCATCAAATTCTATAAGAAGCATCGGAATTCCTACTTCATCCTTTAACACTTCCCGAAGGAGTTGTGGTACAGCACCGAATTGCTTACAAGCAATACTTTGGGTATATATAAAGCAATCTGCAGAAAAATCTTTGGCGAATTTAACACAGTAGTCAAGGAAAGGCTCAAAAAATTCCGTTGATTGCCTTACCATAGGAAAATTCATAGCCTTTTTGCTCATGCCTAAAAACATCGTATCTAAATCTCCTTTTGTATTTATCGGATCTGAAAAATTATAATTAAAAATATCAAATAATACACTTAATCCTAGTTCTCTGTCTAACCATTCCAAGAGGTCAATAGAAAAAAACGTTATCATATATGGCCAAATAGACCTAAATCTTTCTTCGCCCGCATGATGTTCTTTGTTTTTATACCTTTTTTTGAATATTTCTAGCATTTCTCTATAAAATTCTCTGTTTTCTTGAGTTCCAGATATAATAATTGAAGTTCCTGCGGAAACTGCATTAAATATATTCTCAATCGGACTTGGTTTAGCTTTAATTAATTCGAATATTTCAAGTTTATATTCATTAACTTGATTTTCAATGTGAATTGCTTGCTTTAACTTATTAAAATCCGGCTCTTGACCAATAATTTTTCCCAGATCAATTAAACCTTGCTCAATTTGCTCCGCATAATATTGATAACTTTTTTCTTGGTGTAAATAAGGTACATCGATTAATACTAATGGAAATTTTTTCTCATAATTAAAGAAGGGATATGAGGCAATTGTACAATCACAAGGAGCAGTTGGGCAAATTAAAGCATCAAATTTGAAAAGATCGTCTAAGGTCATTCCCATCGTTCCTTTTTGTGAAGTACAGGTGTGAAAAGGGTGACCCCAATTATTCATTAAATCATAATAATGCTCAACTCCACCTTCTAAAAGGGTAGCTAGAATGTATGAAGTACCCTCAATACATACAGGAACGCAATCAAAACATTTGAGGTATTCAGCTGGAAACGAAAAGTGATACCCAATTACAGGTAAACCTTCATAAACTTTATCAATATAACGAACTAAAGCAGATTCAATTTTATTTAAACCAACATTTAGAGAAGGGATGCCAGTTTCAGGAAGGATTCTTTCAACTAGTTCCCTAGTTGTAGAGATAGCTTTTAATAGCATCCTATAAGGTATTATTTGTCTTTCTTCTTTTATTATACTCACCATTAATCAAACTAAAACAAATTTAAATCATTTCCAGGAATGCTTCTATACGCGTCTGAAGGCGACTGGTATCAGCTTGATAAAATTCTCTGTCCATATTTAAAACAGGAATCTCTAAATCTTTTAATTCATGGGTAAAAAGCATATTATCACATCCATGTAAATCACAATTATTAATCCTCTGTAAGATGACTCCTTCGATATTTGCTTTTTTAATTTGATCCTTTAAAAAGTCCAAACGTCTTTTATGATCATCCATCATCCTTGGACAAGATATTCTATAATATAATCGATAAGCTATTTGTTCAATGGGATCCACATTAGGTTTAACATCTATATCATTCATAAAGTTTCTTGTTCCAAAACACAAAAAATCTGATGCTATAAAAGCTCCTGAATTTTCTATTAGTTGAGTGAATTCAGTATTATCAATAACGCTTCCTACCAGGAGGATCCTTTTCTTATTATCGATATTGAGACTCTCTCTTTCCCTTAGTAAACCAATTATTCTTTTAAGTTCTTGATTCGCAAATTCTTTTGAAACTGAAGCATTTGCCATATTAATCTGTAGTGCTTCGGTTCCTGTGAGTTTTGGATTATCCTGAATTCTTAGTTGGTGTAAATCACGAAGAAATTTTCTATTTTCATTATAGATTTCAATTGAATGTCTTAGTTTTTCATCGCTAATTTCTTTTAAATTGTAAGCTATTTCGATTTCTGTTTTAAGCTCTTCAACTTCTTTTTTATACCAGTCAAATCCTTCTTGAGTTATAACATGAGGTAATGCTAAATAAAAGCGAGGAACTACTTTATTAAACCCTTCTCTTTTAAAAACCTTTAGATCAAATAATTCGAACATCCTTCTGCTATGATCACAACTATTACAGACTAAAAAACCATCTAAGAAATCGTAACCACCTTTTAATGCTAAATCCAATGTAGCTCTTACAAATGAACAAGTAAATCTAACCATATAGATATCTGCTAGTTCAGTATCTTTATTCCCAGTAGCACGAATTCTAAAAGGTAGGATATCTGCTGCAGATAATAATTCTTCTGGTATATAAGTACAATAAAAGCCAATTATTTTCTTACCAGTATCTTGCCAATCTCTAATGTAAGGGTTTTCAATACATTTTGATATTTTTATAAAATGATCATTTTCTAAACTCACTTTTTTCAACCTCTTTTATTTTTCTTGTATACCTCATTTTTTCCAATCATTAAACACCTTACTAATTTAATAGCAGCTACATAAGACCCTTTAATTCTTGCTTTCCTTGGAACTATATATTTTAATAGCTTTAATAAACCAAATATATTGTTCTTAGATTTGATAATATTACTTATAACCTCAATAATTTTCTCTTCTTTTACATTTATTATAATTCTTGCGACAGGATTCTTAGCTTTTTCAGCTTGAGTATCAAATTTATTCCTATCTGAAGTTAAAGTAAATGTGATATAACCATCTAATTCTTTCAAATATAATTCTATTTCCTGACCTTCTCTTTTTCCCACTTTTTTGAATGGCTCATCTAAACCAAATAAATCTACTAACATCTTCGCTAATCTTGTTATGTTAAGTACTTTTGTTTCTTTTACTAAATTCTCTGCTTTAATATTTCTAGAAGTATCTTTATCTTCTCGTAATTGAGTAATATCTTTCACTATTTAGCTCAAATTCTTTATATTTATTTTGTAAATAATATTAGTTTGCGATATTAATAAATTTAAATATTTAATAGGAAATGACAAATTTGGCTAATTTTGTCCTTGAAATTAAGGGGATAAAAATGGGTATAGCTCTTAAATTCCAAAAGATAAGCTTAATAAAATTTTAACTTTTATTATATTTTGTACTTTATTATCCAGAAATACTAAATATTTCAAAAATGGTTAGAAACAATGGGTAAAACCTTAACAGAAAAAATAATTGAATCGCATTTAATTGAAGGAAATCTTGAAAAAGGATCTGATATTGCTATTAAAATAGATCAAACATTGACACAGGATGCTACAGGTACCATGGCTTATTTACAATTTGAAGCTATTGGGATCGATCGGGTACAAACAGAATTGTCAGTAAGCTATGTTGACCATAATACTTTACAAACTGATTTCAAAAACCCAGATGATCATAGATATTTGCAAAGTATTGCTGCAAGATATGGATTATATTTTTCTCGTCCTGGTAATGGTATATGCCATCAACTTCATTTAGAACGTTTCGCTAGACCCGGAAAAACATTATTAGGAAGTGATAGTCATACACCAACAGGTGGTGGAGTTGGATCAATTTCAATCGGAGCTGGTGGGTTAGATGTGGCTGCTGCCATGGCTGGTGAACCATTTCGATTAAAAATGCCTAAAGTAGTAAATGTATATCTTATAGGTAAATTACCTGATTTTGTGTCTGCTAAAGATGTAATATTAGAAGTTTTAAGAAGAATTGGAGTAAAAGGTGCTGTTAATAAAGTTTTGGAATATACAGGTCCAGGTGTTAAAACCTTAACAGTACCAGAGCGGGGAACTATCACGAATATGGGTACTGAGACTGGAGCTACGACCTCAATATTTCCATCAGATGAAATTACAAAAGATTTCTTAGAAGCTCAAGAAAGAGGGGAACAATGGATGAGCTTAGAACCAGATAAAGATGCTCAATATGATGAAATTATTGAGATTAACTTAAGTGAGTTAGAACCGCTTGTAGCTGAACCACACAGTCCAGGAAATGTGAAGACTGTAAAAGAAATTGAAGGATTAAACGTAGATCAAGTATGTATTGGAAGCTGTACTAATTCTTCATTAAGAGATCTAAAAGTTGTAGCAAATATGTTAAAAGATAAAACAATTGCTTTAAATACAGTTTTGACCGTATCTCCTGGTTCAAGACAAGTTGTTGATCATTTAATCCGTTCAGGAGAGATGGCCTATATTGTTGAAGCTGGAGGCCGAATTCTTGAAAATGCGTGTGGCCCGTGCATTGGAATGGGACTCGCACCGAAAAGTGACGCAATTACGGTAAGAACTTTTAATCGAAACTTTTTAGGGCGTTCTGGAACAAAAAGCGCTCAAGCCTATTTAGTAAGTCCAGAAACTGCTGCCGCTACTGCCATTACGGGAAAAATGACTGATCCTCGCACATTTGGAAAGATGCCTAAGATTGAAATGCCAAAAAAATTTATGGTGAATGATAATCTGATTATTCCTCCATTACCTTTAGAAGAAGCAAGAAAGGTTGAAATAATTAGAGGTCCTAATATCAAACCCTTGCCCGAATTTAATCCTTTACCCGAAAAATTAGAAGGGGAAGTTCTTCTTAAAGTCGAGGATGATATTACCACTGACCATATAATGCCAGCTGGTGCAAAAATATTACCGCTCAGGTCAAACATACCTGAAATTAGCAAATTTGTTTTTAATGTTGTAGATGACACCTTCCATGATAGATCCTTAGAAAAAGGAGGAGGTTTCATTATAGGCGGAGATAATTACGGACAAGGCTCAAGCAGAGAACACGCTGCTATTGCTCCGAAATATCTTGGTATAAAAGCTGTGGTAGTAAAAAGTTTTGCGCGGATTCACTTGGCGAACCTTGTGAATTTTGGAATAGTCCCTTTAACATTTGTAAATAAAGAGGATTATTCTAAAATCGATTTGGGAGAAAATATTGAGATAGATTTATCTACCATAAAATCTGGTAAAGTGAGGCTGAAAAACATCTCAAAGGGATTAGATTTTGAATTAGCGCATTTACTTAGCGAACAAGATATAGAAGAGTTATTAGCTGGTGGAAAACTAACATTAATCAAGCAAAAACGTTCTAAATAGGCCATTTCAATACAAATTTTTTTCTTATTTTATTTTTACTTATGTGAATCTCTATGAATAATAAAAAATTTGCGATAGACCCAAAAGTTCGATTTTCTTCAAGAGTAGACAATTACATAAAATATCGTCCAAAATATCCACAGGAAATAATTAAATTTCTTACAGAAAAACGGATTTTAACAAAAGAATCTAAAATTGCTGACATTGGTTCCGGAACTGGAATTTTAAGTGAGCTTTTTCTAAAAAATGGAAATCCTGTCTATGGCGTCGAACCTAATATTGATATGAGAAAAGCAGGGGAAATATTATTAGAGAAATATGCAAATTTCTTCAGTGTAGATGGTTCAGCAGAATCAACTGGCATAGAAAAGATGAGTATCGATTTAATTACTGCTGGCCAGGCATTTCATTGGTTCAATATAGAAAAAGCTAAATTAGAGTTTAAGAGAATATTAAAACCTAATGGTTATGTTGTTTTAATATGGAATAATCGAAAAAAAGAAGGGAATAACTTCTCACATGAATATGAGAATTTAGTTTCAAAGTATGGGATCGATTATAAAGAAGTACGGAAACAGGAAGGTGCTGTCGGTAAATTTTTTAATTATGAAAGAAAAATTTTTTATAATTATCAAGAAACAGATTATGAAGGATTTAAGGGAAGATTTTTATCAGCCTCATATATACCCTTAGAAGATGACCCCATTTTTCCTGAAATGATCTCAAAACTAAAAGAAATATTTTTTAAGTTTGAAAAAAATGGAATTATAAAGTTAGAGTATGATACAGAAGTATATTATGGTCAATTATAAGCAGTACTATTGAATAAAAAGATATCTTAAAAAAATTAATGTTATTCGTTTAAAATATTGCGTAATACAGTATGTAAAATCCCACCATTTCTATAATAATCGATATCAATTTCACTATCAAGTCGAACGATGACATTAAATGATATTATGCTTCCATCATTTTTTAAGGCTTTAACCATTAATTCTGAATTAGGTTTAATTTGATTTATTCCAGAGATATCAATTCTTTCAGTCCCGTTTAGTCCTAATTTTTCAGCATTTTCACCTTCTTTAAATTGTAATGGTAGGATCCCCATCCCCACTAGGTTACTCCTGTGAATTCTTTCATAAGATTCAGCAATAACCGCCTTAACTCCAAGAAGCAGAGTCCCTTTAGCAGCCCAGTCTCTTGAACTCCCCATACCATAATCAATTCCAGCAATCACTATTAAAGGAAGATTTTCTTTTTTGTAATCCATAGCAGCATTATATATAGGCATAATTTCTCCTGTAGGATGATAGATGGTCCAACCTCCTTCCTTATCAACAAGTTTATTGCGGATTCTAATATTTCCAAAAGTACCTCGCATCATCACTTCATGATTGCCCCTCCGGGAACCGAAAGAGTTGAAATCTTGGACATCAACTCCCTTAGACAGAAGATATTTACCTGCAGGCATATCTTTAGGTATTGCTCCAGCAGGGGATATATGATCAGTTGTAACACTATCTCCTAATAATGCTAATATTTCAGCATCATGAATATCTTCGGTCGGTGGTATTTCTAAAGGAAAGTTTACGAAAAAGGGAGGTTCCAGAATATAAGTAGATTTTTCTTGCCATTCATAAATTGGCTTTTTCGGTGGTTTAAGTTCATTCCATAATGCCCATCCTTTAAAAATGTCACGATATTCATTCTTAAATAAAGCAGGAGTTACATATTTATTTGTAAGTTGAAAAACTTCTTTCGAACTTGGCCAAATATGTTTTAAATAAATAGGATTTCCGTCGTTATCATATCCTAAAGGATCTTCTTCCATATTAATTGCTACTGTTCCTGCTAAAGCAAAAGCTACTACTAATAGGGGAGATGCTAAATAATTTGCTTTTACATGGGGATTTATTCTCCCTTCAAAATTTCGATTACCACTTAAAATAGCTCCCACAACTAAATCCTTATCATTTATCTCCTTTACATATTCGGGTTTTAAAGGGCCGCTATTTCCTATACACGTTGTACATCCAAAACCTACTAAATGAAATCCTAATTTTTCTAAATAAGGCATTAGTCCCATATCCTTCAAATAATCGACAACAACACGAGATCCTGGTGCAAAACTAGTTTTAACGTGACTCTTTACTTTTAAGCCTTTTTCAACTGCTCTTTTAGCTAATAGTCCGGCTCCAATCATGACTGATGGATTAGAAGTGTTAGTACACGAAGTAATTGCTGCAATTACCACTGATCCATGTTGTAAATTGTCTCCTTTAGAGATATTATCAATTTCTTCTCTTTTTTTAAATACAGTGTCCATGTGGTTAATAAATGTATTTTTGAAATTTTTCAAGAGAATTGTATCTTGAGGGCGTTTTGGTCCTGCTAAACTTGGTTCAATATTATCCAAGTTTATCACTAAATTTTCACTATAATTAGGAATTGGAGCATCCTTAGTGTAAAAGAGTCCCGTCTTCTTAGCGTATTTCTCTACAAAATTGACATGTTTTTCATCCCTACCACTACTTCTCATATAATTCAATGTTTCTTCAGTGATAGGAAAAAATCCCATTGTAGCACCATATTCTGGTGACATATTAGCAATTGTAGCTCTATCAGCAAGTGATAAGTTTTTTAATCCAGGGCCGTAAAATTCTACAAATTTTCCAACTACACCATATTTTCTAAGAAATTGAGTAATTTTTAATACAATATCAGTTGCAGTTATAACTTCTTTAATCTCACCTATTAGCTTAACACCAACAACTTTAGGAATATTCATATAATATGGTTGGCCTAAAATTACCGCTTCAGCCTCAATTCCTCCAACACCCCATCCTAAAACGCTTAAGCTATTTATCATTGTGGTATGTGAATCTGTTCCAACTAAAGTATCAGGGTATCCAATCAATTCTGTATTATTTTTTCTTAAATGAATAACAGAAGCTAAATACTCTAGATTAACTTGATGACAAATTCCTCTGCTCGTAGGGACCACTCTAAAGTTTTCAAATGTAGATTGTGCCCATTTTAAAAGCGAATATCTCTCACGATTTCTTTCCATCTCTTTTTTTTCATTCAATTCTATTGCATTTTCTGATCCATAATAGTCAACTTGTATAGAATGATCGATTACTAAATCTACTGGAATGATTGGATTTATTTTGGATGGATCAGCACCAGCTCTTTGCATAGCAGATCTTAAAGCAGCAAGATCAACAATCGCAGGAACCCCTGTGAAATCTTGAAGTAGAACTCTCGAAGGAATATAAGGAATTTCCGTTTTGATTGTAGTTTTACAATCCCATTTACAAAGTGAGAGAAGATTTTCTTTTGTTACTATTTTTCCATCTAAATTGCGTAAAAGATTTTCAAGTAAAATTCTATGAGAGTAAGGTAGTTTATTTGGATGTCCTAATCCCAATTCCGTTAGTTTTTGGATATTAAAAATTATAACATTGCCTAACTTCGTATTAATTATTTCTTTTGTTTTTGATTTAATCTCTAATTCATCCACATATATCACGTTAAAAACTTATGTTATCTCTCTTCTATCCTTATGTATTTTTTATCTAATTCTCCAATATATCTTAATCTGGGTCTAATTAATTTATTATCAGATAATTGTTCAATTGCATGAGCTACCCAACCAGATGACCTACTAGCAGCAAATAAAGGAGTAAATAATGGTGTTGGAATACCTAAAGCATGGAGTGCCCCTGCAGAATATAAATCTACATTTGGATATATCCCTTTTTCTTTAATCATATAATCAACAAGAATTTCTGTCATCTCAAAGATATTATCAATTTCTCTGTGATATTTTTCATGTTCGATATCTGGAATTTTTTCAATAACATTTGGTTCACTCCATAATTTTTTTGAAATTTCTCTTAATATTCTTGCTCTAGGGTCCCAAGTTTTATAAACGCGATGTCCGAATCCCATAATTTTTTCTTTATTAGCTAATTTAGTTTTCGCCCACGGTATCACATTTTCTTTTTTCTTTATCTCTTCTAGCATTAATCTAATTACTCTTTCATTAGCTCCACCATGTAAAGGTCCGCGTAATGTACCAATAGCACTTGTAATCCCACTGTAAAGATCTGAGAGCGTTGAGACAGTGACTCGACACGAAAAAGTACTACTATTGATAGAATGATCCATATGACATATAAGGATTTTATCAAAAGCATTTTTAAAATCATCACTTGGAACTTTTCCAGTCATCATATAATAATAATTACACGCATGTGAAAGATCTTCTGAAGGTTCTATAAGTGGTAAATTCCCTTGAATACGATGTGAAAATGCTAAAACTGTTGGAATTTTCGCGATAATTCTTATACCTTTCCTTATATTTGCCTCTTTAGTAAAATCATAATCATCAGGATCATATAAGGATAATGCTGAAACGGACGTCCTTAATAATTCGATTCTTGTCGTATTTCTGGGATAACTTTTTAAAATTGTCAGTATATTATCTGGAATATTCCGTTCTTTAATCAATATATCCTTAAAAGAGTTTAATTCTGACTTATTTGGTAATTTTCCATAAATTAAAAGATAAGCTACTTCTTCAAATGTAGATTTTTCTACTAAATCATCAAGTAAATAGCCACGATAATATAATTTGCCTTGATGACCATCGATATAAGTTATTAAACTATCATCAACATATATTCCCACTAAGCCCTTATATGTTTTTGATTTATCTAACTCACATAGTTCAGGTTCTAACTCTTCATAATCCTCACAAACAAAAGAGTCAGGAGTCTCGCAATTTTTAATATTTCTGCTCATTTTTTCACTATAATTTGATTTTTACAAACTTTAGACTTTGCTTCTATTAAAAAAAGAAATTATATAATTATTAGCCTTTTAGATCATTAATTTTAAAAATTAAAAGGGGAAATAACAACGATTTTAGATGTGATTTTAACAGTTATAAAGATCAAAAATTGTTTTTATTTCTCCTCCTTTATATATCCTTTGTTCTCTAGGAATTTCATAAATATAACCAGTTCACTAGGATAAAACAAATGTTGATATTCTATTGAGAGCATACCAGATATCATTTTAAGATCATAAGAAAGACCTATTAAGTTTAATATTTCATGAAAATCTCCAAACCAGAGTTCTGGAGGTTCAGGAACTTTAATTTTTTCAAAAGCTTCTGATGTAACAACAGGCAAGAGATCAATTAAATTTGGGAGTTCAAGGAAACTTCGAGCCCATTTTAATCCAAATATTTCAGGTTCCTTGTGAATATCTTTATTAATACCAAATTCCTGACAAAGCGTAGTCCATAAGATTTTTTGATTTTCTGTCCAGCGCTTAATTTCTTCTTGTTTTGATTGAAAAATTTCTATACCACTAGAATTTAAAGGAATAGATCTATTTAATGCTACCAATATCTCTTGTTCATAGTGATTTGAAGCCTCTAATAATGCAAAGCCTAAGTAGTATTTCTCTTCCTTACTAATTTCTTTCTTTTCATCGCTTTTCATTTGATTAAAGATCTTCATTAAGAGTGCTTTAGTTTTTCCCAACCGTTCATAAAAACCTCTCTCAAGAACTGGAATAAGATCGTAGAAATGTTCTTTATCTAACATCCCAAAGAAATAACTAATTGATAGAGCTATTCCAATAACGCGTTTTAATTCAGTAAAGTCACAATTATCTATTGTATCTAATGATGTATGCCAGAATGGATCTGAATGATTTAACATTACTCCTGGAATCCCTATCGCTGTATCTACAAAAACTTGATGATCACTTCCACCCGCGAAAGGAATTATTCTGTACTTCATACATACTTTTGTTCCATTAACCTCAATGCCTTTTGGATGATCAGCAATAATTTCTGTATAATATCGAATGATATCATTTACTATTGAAGGTGTCGAATATGGTGCATAACAAATTTCAAAGGGTTGACCAATTTTTATTGGATGCTCTCCTATCATATCTAAATTTAAATTTAGTAATGATTTTTTTACCTTAATTTCATTTTGTTTTACCCAAGGTAAAGTCCCCTCGAATTCAGGGATCCAAAGGAATCTTATTGTTCTTTTTGGTTTTATTAAAACTCTTTTTTTAATCAAAGTTCCTAAAGTGCGAGCTAATTCAATCAAACCTGCAGATCCACTTGCATTATCATTTGCTCCTGGAGCGGGATGACATAAATGAGCACTTAATATTATTTCTTCTTCAGGTTTATCACTGCCATAAATTGCGGCAGAAATTACTTCCAATTCTCCTTTAAAAAGATTTGAATTAATATTTGCATTAACAAAGACAGGCCCTTTTTCTAAAAGACCTTTCAAATAAATAGCTTTTTCATAAGTAATACTAAACCCAAACGTTGTTTTTTCTAAAATCTCTGGTTTACTTCCAAATCTATTGTATACTGTCATATCACGATAACCTGCTACTTTCTCTGGATTAGGATAAACAATCACGCCTAATGCGCCTTTATCAACATATAGTGTAGGAATTATTATTTTTGGAGCAGACATTAACACGATTTTTCCTTTTACATCTTTTCCTTTGTAATCTTCTTCTCGGGTTCCCTTACCCACATCTATCAATTCAGCATTTATATCACAATTTTTGGAATAACCAATAACACACATAGAAATATCTTGAAATCTACATATTAATTCATTTTTAGGTGCGGTTAGGCGAAGTTCTGCAGCTTTAACTTCCCAACTAGGCGAACCTATCCATTCCCATGTTTTAGTTTTACCATCAGCTGGATATTTATGAAGGTATACTTCATCAAGTTCATACTTTCTTAATTCATTCAATATAAGTTTAACAATTTCATGATAATCTTCTGATCCTATTCTCCGATTATACTGGCTTATTCGAGCAATCCAATCCCAAGCATATTTTCCACTTATTTCATCTAAAATTATTTCAACAATACCAGAAAGATCTTTCATACTGTTATGTCTCATTAACTTTTAATAAATAAAGTAAAAATTTCAAAATATAAAAAGGCTTTTTCATTTTAAAATCATTTTTATCAAAAAATCATTGAAATATTTCTAATAATAGGAATTAGACCAAAATAGTTTAATAGAAACGAATAAGTAATTAATGTATACTAAAAAAAAATTTTCATTAATCATGGAAGAGAGCCCCGAAGAGAGAAAAATCGTTAGAATGGATCAAATATATGCGGTAGGTGGTACATTTGACGAACCTTCAGATTTTGCACAAACAGTTAACAGAAATCTTCAAATTTTGCAGGATAGCGATAAATATTGCAATATAAAGGATATTAAATTCAATATTTTTAATGACTATCGTTATACTAATGCTGCTCCGATTTATCTTGCTTTCATTGTTGCTGAAGTCGATGTAGATATAACTCCGGAACCAGAAGTTAAAGTTAAGAAAAAAAGGAAGAAAAAGAAAAAAAAGAAATAAAAATTTTTAAAATCAACTCATTATAGCTAAAATCTATTAATTCAAGATTTTTGTATTAAAATATCTTGAGAAATGTCGTTTAAAGATTTACAACTAGTCATTTTCATAGCTTTCGCTAACGTCTTTTGCAAGTATTCCATATGTATCTGTACACCTTCAATACCCCCTCCAATAGCAGCACGAACAATATCTCTTCCGATCAATACTGATTCTGCGCCTAAAGCAAGCATTTTTAAGACATCATAACCTGTGCGTATTCCCCCATCAACTAAAATCCTTATTTTTCCTTTAAGTTCTTTCATAATCATTGGAAGTACATCTGCCGTTCCAGGAGTATGATCTAATACTCTTCCTCCGTGATTGGAAACTACTATAGCAGCTGCTCCAGCTTCTACTGCGCTTTTCGCATCTTTGACATTCATAATTCCTTTAATTATAACTGGTAATCTGGTAGATGATACTAATTCTTTAATATCTTCAGTAGATTTTCTAAATACCGGTTTATTATGAGTTGTCATAGCATAGGAGCCACATCCATCTATATCCATACCAAGTGCAATACAACCGGCTGTCTCAGCTTTTTTATAAAATTCTTGAATACTTTCTTGATCTCTTGGTTTTACGATTTTTACACCCCATCCACCTGCTTCAGCTATAGCATCAATTCCGTAAGAATTTTCAAGTGAATACGTATAAGTATCACCACGCCAACCTATTGTTCCAGCTTCTTTACAACCAAGAACTACTGAGCGGCAAAATTCTGTTTCTGTTATTACATCTTCACCACCAAAACTATTCACCCCAGCAACACTAGCTCCCATGATGGGCATACTTAATTTATTCCCAAAAAAATCATAGGAAGTATCAGGTTCAAAATGATCTCCAATTAAACACATTTTAAGTTTGTATTTTTTAAGTGCTAATATATTGTTATGAAAACTTGCACCACTTCCAATCCCACCGAATTTAAGAGGTTTACCGTAGCTTTGCCCTTGACAAATTCTCGTTGAAGCTCCATCACATTCTTTATATACTCCACAGATTCCCATCATTTTTTTTCTCGCGATATCTCGAATTTCTTCCAATGAATTGTTTGCTGACAAGTTTTTTACCACCTTAATTTTGATTAAACCATTTTTTTTGGATCTAATAATTCATCTAAATTATCAATATGCAATCCCATATCTTTAATCACCTGTTTACATGACTTTCCTTCTTTATAAGCCCTTTGGGCTATTTCAGAGCATTTATCATACCCTATTATCGGGGTTAAATTGGTAATAATCATCAACATTCCTTCTAAATGCTTATTAATTTGTTCTTCATTTGCTTTTAAACCGATTAAACAATTATTGATAAAAGAATTAATCGAGCCATTCAAAATTTCGATTGAATCAAGTAAATTAGCAATCATAACAGGTTTACATACGTTTAAATCTAAAATGCTTCCATATGCCTCTCCGAAAGTAATAACAGTATCATTACCTATAACTTGTAAACATACTTGAATTAATGCTTCGGATTGGGTGGGATTGATCTTTCCTGGCATTATTGAAGACCCTGGTTCATTTTGAGGTAAAATTAATTCTGAAAAACCTGCTCTAGGTCCACTTCCCATCCATCTTATATCATTAGCCATTTTCATAAGAGATAAAGCTAAAAGCCTTAGATTACCACTCACATTCACAATCGTATTATGTGATGATATACCTTCTGCTTTAACAGGATTTATTTTAAAGGGGAGATTGGTTATTTTTGAAAGATGAGAAATCGTAAGTTTAGCAAAATCTTTGTGAGCATTTAATCCCGTCCCTACTGCAGTCCCACCAATGGGAAGGAAATATAATTCCTCACATGAACTTTTCAATCTTTCTATATTGATTTCGATTTGTCTCTTATAAACTTTAAATTCCATAGCTAATGGTATTGGTAAAGCATCTTGAAGATGAGTTCTTCCCACTTTAACAATATCTTTGAACTCTTCAATTTTTTTTTCTAAATATTCTTTTAATTTACTTAATGTAGGAAAGAGCTTTTGAAGCATGTATAAAGCTGAAATATGCATAGTACTTGGAATTACATCATTTGAAGACTGTGCTTTATTCATATGATCATTAGGATGGACAGGATGTTTATTTCCCATTGGAAAGCCTAGAAGTTGGTTAGCTCTATTAGCTACAACCTCATTCATATTCATATTAATTTGAGTCCCACTTCCTGTTTGAAAAATGTCAACGGGAAATTGATCCATATACATTTCTTTTATTATAATCTCATCCAAGGCTTTTAATATAACATCTCCTTTTTCATGATCAATTAAATCTAATTCCATATTTGCTAATAAGCATGATTTTTTCAGTTGAGCTAATGATTTAAGAAAAATAGGAGGAAATTTCTTTCCACTAATCTTAAAATTCTGAATAGCACGTTGAGTATTTATTCCCCAATAAACATCAATTGGTACTTCCAATTCCCCTAATACATCTTTCTCTATACGAAAATTCAATTTAGACTCCTAATCTTAAATAATTTTTATTAAGGTTATAAGGAAAAAAACAATAAAAAAAGTTTATATTAATATTATATAAATAAAATAAAAATAGAATATTATTTCCTTGGAATTATTCCTCTCTTCTTCCAATTTTCTCTCATTCTTTTTCCTAATTTTGGATTAGTTAACAATTCTATAAATTTTTGGTTTGCAATCCCTGGGATAAATACAACTTTTTTTTCTTGAATTGCATTTAAGGATAAATCTACCACTTCTTCAGCAGATGCCCATGTTTCTTTGGGAATTTGATTTCTATCATAATCTTTAAAGTATCCAACGGAATGGAATTCTGTTATGGTATAACTAGGGCATAACGCTTGGATTCTTATATCTGTATCATGCATCTCAGTTTGTAAATTTTCTGAAAACATCTTTAAAAATTCTTTTGTTGAGCCATACATAACATTTTGAGGTCTTGGAGTAAAAGTTGCTAAAGATGAAATATTGATTATAACTCCTCGATTTCGCTTGATCATACTAGGCAGAACCGCCCTACAGAAATATATTGGAGCTAAATTATGTACAAATAACATGTCTTTATGTACCTCTACTGGTAGATTTTCGAAATATCCTCTTGTTCCATATCCTGCATTGTTAATCAACACATCAATATTATCAATCGATTGTATCTCATTGAAAACTTTAATTATATCCTCTAGTTTTGATAAGTCTGCTACTAAAATATCGGATTCAGTCGATGTCTTTTCACTTAATTGGGCTGCGAGCTTTTCTAATTTCTCTTTTCTTCTTGCTATTAAGATTGTGTTAAATCCTTGGGCAGAGAGAGATTGAGCATAGGCTTCTCCAATCCCACTTGATGCGCCAGTTATTAGAGCTATACCAGGATTATCCCAATTCATAAAATTTTTTAAATTATTCATTACTGCCCTCTTTAATTCAAATTTCATATAAATTACTTATAAGATTATTAGAATGATAGTATTAAAAAAACTTTATACTAGGAAGAGGGTTTTATTTTCCACACTTTAATAGACTGAAATATTAGAATAATAGTACCAAAAATTAAAAAAAATAATAAAAGTAGGCTCATAGGGTCAGTAATAAATTCTTCGCCACTGATAAAAGCAAATAACAAATACACAATAAAACCAAAAATATAGATAATCAAATATAATGAAATACGGGGGATTACCTTATTTGCTATACGTATATAAAATTTTAAAATTCCCCTTCTTACTTCTTCCTTTATATAATATTTTCCTTCTGTATCATCTTTTGATAAAATTCCAGCATCTTGTAATTTAGATATTTGATATGAAACAGTTCCAGAAGAAGAAATATCTAATGCTTTTTGAATTTCTCTAATACCAGCTTTATTATGAGTAAAAATATACCAATAAATTTGTAGGGTCTTACCTTCTAATAATACCTCCTGAGTTGGTTTATGAGACATAATTTCAAGATCAGGTCGATAGAGGAAACTAAGACCAAAAATTATCAAACAATAGACAATGAAAATGGTTATAGAAAAATAAAAGTAAAAATCTATAATAATACCTCCACCAAGATATACAAGAACAAAAATAATTGTCATTATTCCATATAAAATAATGATATAATGAAAAATTCTCTTGAGAGAATATATTATGAAATTTTTTGAGTTAGTTTTTCGGGATTTAGAGTTCATTACACTTCTAAGATTTTCATTATTTTTAATTCTGCTATTTAACTAAGCCTACATCTATTATAAATATAATTATAACACTCTTTATCTTGTAAGCATACAAAATCATAAAAAAATAGAAAAAATTATTTTAACCTACAACTTTTTTAAATATTTTCAGAAAGTTTAAACCCGCTATTTTATTAATTTCTTTATCACTATAACCTCTGTCAATTAATCCCTTAATCAAATTTGGGAATTTAGCATATTTTTCAAACCCCTCGATTTTATCTAAAAAGCTTGCTCTATGCTCTGGTCTAAATCCTAAAACTTCCATAAATTCTCCTATCTTAATCGCTAAACTATCTGGAACAGAAAATCCATAAAAATCTGTTCCTATCCCTATATGATCGATACCTATAAGGTTTGTGATATAATCAACGTGGTCAAGCCAATCATTAATAGTGGTTTTTTGATTCACTGTCAAGAAACCAGGTACTGCTAAAACACCGATATGTCCATCTTTTTCAGCAACAGTGTGTAAAAACTCATCAGTCTTTCCTCTATCATGATCATAAAGATTTTTTGAAAAGGTATGAGAAGCAATGATTGGATCTCTTGAATTGATTGCCGCATCCATAGAAGTTTGCATTCCGCAATGTGATACATCTACAATAATTCCAAGTTCATTCATTTTACTCACGACATCTAAACCAAATTCGGTTAGACCTCTGTCTCTCTTGGCTGTACACCCGGTGCCAACTGCGTTTTTGGAATTATATGTTAATTGCATTACTCTAAAACCTTGCATATAGTAAAGTTCTATGAAATCGATATCAGTTCCAATATGTTGCATACTCTGGAAATTCAAAACTATTCCTTTTTTCCCTTCTTTTTCAGCTTTTTCAAAATCTGCGGCTTTCAATATTTTCATGAAAAAATCTTCTCGGTTATCAAGGATATATGTCATGAATGAAAAATTATGAAATACTCCTTCAAATGAATATGGTTTCGAATGCATTGGTCCAACAGTCCAACTCACACTATTTACTCCACACTCATCCCAATTTCTTACATATTCATCATAATAATTAGGGTCATTTACAACCTTATATGCAAATTTCATGACTAACTTCGGAATTACATCCCAAGGATTCATATCTTGAGCTAACATCTCGTCGCATGCTTTAACTAAATCGTCAGACCAAGGTAATGGTCCATGACTAAGAGTATCAATAATGATATTCGAGTTTAAAATTTCCTTTACTCGGTCATCCATTTATATCACTATAGTTTATTCTATTGTTTTATCATGTTTCAATTTAGAATCTCTAATATTTAAAGATTTAAAAAAAAAGATTTGATTTTATTTTTCAATCCATTCATCGCGAATATCTTTTATTGCAGTACCCGGCATAACTCCCTTAGGACAGACTCTATTGCAAACAAAATGTTTTTCACAAGCAGGAACTGCATCATTTCTTAGAACCCTTGAAAGATTGGTTTCAGTTGTATCTCTTGACATTCTTGAGTCTCTTATAAATCTATCTGCTTTAGCTAATTGCGCTGGACCTAAGTAATTAGGATTTTCTTTATTTACTGGACAAGTCCAACATATACCGCATAATATACAATAGACTAAGCGTTCTATCGCTTTCATTTGCTCTGGAGATTGAGATGCTTCAGGAGCCATATCATTCCATTCTTTTGTGAAGTATGGTTTTATTTCTCTATAAAAATTCCAAAATGGTCCCATATCGACAATAAGATCTTTTATTACTCTCATATTGGGTAAAGGTTCTACCAGAATTTCTTTTTCCTGATCCCAATCGGTATGGTCTCCAAATTTAAATTCAGGTAAATTATTAGGTTTTTTAGTAGTTTTAATAGTTGATAATTGAGTTCTACATGCTAAAACTGGTATTTTATCAATTGTTACACCACAAGAGCCACAAATAGCTCCCCGACATGCATATCTAAAAGCAAGCGTAGAATCATAGTAATCTTGAATATAAAATAACGCCTCTAAGACACTCATATCCTTAGAAATTGGCAAATTATATCTTTCATATTTAACCTTTCCATCTCCATTATTTCTGTAAACTAAAAAGATTTTTTCTTCCATCAATTTTATTTCACCCTCAATATTTTCTTTCCTTTACCTCAAAAATCCCTAATCTCACTGGTTTTGTTTTTATTTCAAGTCCACCTTTACCACGATACACAAGCGAGTGACATAGATAATTTTTATCATCTCTAGATGTAAAATCCAAACGATAATGAGCGCCTCTGCTCTCTTTTCTCCATAGAGCAGCAAAAGCAGTAGCTTCAGCAATATCTAACATATTTCTAAGCTCTAAAGTCCTTAATAATCCATAATTGAATTTGCGGTCCTCTGTTGAAACATGTACATTTAGAAATTCTTTCTGTAAATCTAAAAGAGTCTTATAAGCTTTTTCTAATTCATTTTGTTTTCTAAAAACTCCAACATTTTTATTCATAGTAGTTCCCATAGCTTCTCTAATTTCAACTGGTTTTTTTCCTTGATTCTCTTGCCATTTCTTGAAAAGTTGTTCAGTCTGAGTTATTATTTTATCTTCAGCTTTTTTGAAGTCTTCTATAGAGACTTGCTTTGGAATTCCTTTATTAAGCAACAGTTTGCCAATATATCTTCCAAAAACTGATGTTTCCAATAAAGAATTGCCACCTAAACGATTTGCACCATGAACCGATAAACAAGAACATTCACCTATGCAATATAATCCTGATAACTCTGTTTCCCCAAAATCTCCATCGAATTTAGTTGCAATTCCCCCCATTGAATAATGCTGACCGGGTTGTACAGGTATGGGTGCTTCTATAGGATCAACGCCAGCAAAAAATATACTTATCTCTCGGATTCCAGGTAGACGTTCTTTAATTCTATTAGTACCTAAATGTGTTAGATCTAAATGAACGTAAGCATTTTCAAATCCTCTTCCTTCAAGTACCTCGATATCTTCTGCTCTGGCAACTATGTCACGCGGTGCGAGTTCAACTGCTTCGGGAGCAGTGTTTTTCATAAATCTTTCACCTTTATTATTAAATAAATATCCTCCTTCTCCTCGAGCTCCTTCTGTTATTAATATATTAGTTCCATATAGAGTTGTTGGGTGAAATTGGACAAACTCAACATCTTGCATAGGAACTCCTACTCGAAAAGCTGCTCCATTTCCATCACCAGTATTAATTAGAGCATTTGTAGATTGTTTAAAGATCCTACCAAAACCTCCAGTTGCTAAAATTACATATGGGGCTTTAAAGATTACTAATTCTCCCTTAGAAATATCTAGTGTGATAATCCCAGCAACTTTATTTTCAACCTTAATTAAATCAATTAGAAAATATTCATCAAAAAAAGTTACTCCCTTTCTAACACTCTGCTCATTTAAAGTGTGAAGTAAAGTATGACCCGTTCTATCTCCAGCATAACAAGTTCTTGGAAAACCAGCACCACCAAAAGGTCTCTGAGCAATAAGTCCAGAATCTAATCTTGAAAATGGCGCTCCCATACTTTCAAATTCTATTACGATTTTAGGAGCTTCTTCGCACATAAACATAACAACATCTTGATCCGCTAAATAATCAGAGCCTTTTACTGTATCAAAAGCATGTCTCTTAGGAGTATCATCTTTTCCTTCTTTTAGATTTCCTAAAGCGGCATTTATGCCACCTTGAGCGGCACCAGAATGGCTTCTTACGGGATATACTTTACTAACAACAGCCACATTCCATTTTTTTGACAGTTCCAAGCCAGCTCTCAAGCCACTTAAACCTGCTCCTACTACAACTGCATCAAATTCTTCAGTTCTCATTAAAAATTAATATTTTGATATTAAATAAAAAGATTTTACTAATAATCTATAAAAAATTAGACTTAGGAAACAACTTTACATGGGATGTGAAAAAAATTAATCGCTATTTTAATCTTATTACTAACTGATGATCTTCTTTTAAAACTATGGATTTTTTTAGAAGAACTTCTAATTTTTTGTCTTTTACTTCAAGTTTCGCTTCTAAAAGTATTCTCTCTCCACTAACAACTTCATTAAAATACACAGAACAATCATTTATTCTGAATGATCCTAATTGATTAAGAATTATTGAATTAATTTCGAGTTCTCCATAAGACATGGATATAGAGCATTTTATTTCCTTATCAATAGCTTGGTGTATTACCTGACCCCACGCAGAACTAGTGATATAAAAGCATTTTGTATTCTCAGCATTAATTCTGGGTTTAATTTGAAACTGTTTCACCTTATTTATATAAACTACACCTGTTGCAGCATTCAATAATGTCCAGGATGACATCGCTCTTACATAATGATCTCCACATTCCACCTCATTCCAAGGATTCCTTCGTGTTCCGTCATATCGTTTACGAATTGCTTTCAAAATATGTGAAACCTCTGTATATTTTCCCGTGTATATACATAGTGCAGCAATCTCATACTCTATACCTGTCCAAACTTCATTACTATAAAGTATCGGTATTGATGGTTTACCACCATGAGGCCATGTGCAATTTAATAAACCAGAATCTGTTTCTGAAGCAAATATTCTAAATACTTCTATTACTTTTTTATTAATTTTGATAAATTGATTTATATCTTTGAGAGGGTTCTTAAAATTATATTTTACAATCGAATCAATCGCTTTTTTAACATGTTTAGGTGGCAAAATATACCCTAATCCAAGCTGAAATGCCCACCATTGCCCGATAAGTTGATCGGAATGGCAGCCAATCCCATATTGATGTTCTTTTATTTGATCTTTATTATATTTTTGAATATAATACTCACCATTCCAACATTCTTGATCTAAAATTATTTTTCCTGAAGTATAGATCTCTCGAAATTTCTTGCAATCTTCACTAAGATTTAAAAGCCTAGTAATTTGTTCGCAACTTAGGAGAGTTGTTAAATAAAGTGAACCGATAAAGGTATTTATTCCATATAATGTACAATCATATGTATTTGGTTGTTCTGAATAAATAACTCCGATTTTATCTTTATCATAATTTTCAAAAATATAGTTTATTAACTTGTCAATATTTGGCCATGATTTTTTTAGGAAATCGAGATCACCAGTTATTAGAAAATCGCGATAAATTTTAAGAATTGTACCAAACATTCCATCTATTGCGGGACCAATCATGTCCCAAAATCCATTTTTACGCAATTGAGGTAAATACATAGGAATAACTGAACGATGGGGTATATATCCGGAATCGTGCTGCGTTTTAAATTCAGTTTCACGCATAGTTCTTTCAAGAGATGGAAATAAATGTGCTAAACTAAATTCGTAATTCCAGACATG
>JBHLJZ010000054.1:0-22085 GCA_048887165.1 Candidatus Hodarchaeota archaeon
GTTACAATTCCTCCTGGAACTGGCGATTCTTCAGTATTAAGATTAAAAAATCAAGGATTCTATAAGATTAATTCGAATGAGAGAGGAAATCTTCTTATCAAGATAAAGATAAAAGTTCCAAAAAAATTAAATAAAAGTCAAAGAGAATTGTTAGAAAAATTACAAACAACAGGATTATAGGAGTGTGTATATAAAATGATGAAATTTGATAAATTTACGATAAAAGTACAAGAAGCTTTAATGGAAGCTCGATCATTAGCTCAAACTAACGATAATCAACAGATAGAACCAGTTCATTTACTAATTTCTTTAATAGAACAGCAAGATGGAATAACTTCTCCTTTACTTCAAAAATTAGGTGTAAATATTTCACAATTATTAAACAATTTGAGAAATGAATTAGAAAGATTACCAAAAGTTACCGGTTCAGGAGCTACTGATGTTGTTCTATCATCTAATTCTGCTAAATTATTTGAAATTGCATGGAAAGAAGCAGAATTATTAAAAGATCAATATTTAAGCACAGAACATCTCATTTTAGGGATGTCAAAATATGAAGCTTCACCGATTTATGCTATTTTAAAAAAATTTGGAATTACCAGAGATAGAATCTTGCAAGCATTAACAAGTATTAGAGGTCATCAAATAATAACTGATCAAGATCCCGAAGGAAAATACCAATCAATCGAAAAATATAGTCGAAATCTCACAGATTTAGCACGTCGTGGAAAAATAGATCCTGTTATAGGAAGAGATGATGAAATTAGGAGAGTTATGCATATCCTTTCGAGGAGAACTAAAAATAATCCTGTCTTAATTGGAGAGGCTGGTGTAGGAAAGACAGCAATAGTAGAAGGACTAGCTCAAAGAGTTGCAAATAATGATGTACCAGAACCGTTAAAAGAAAAGGACATAATTGCTATAGATCTTGCCGCTATGGTTGCAGGTGCTAAATATCGAGGTGAATTTGAAGATCGTTTAAAAGCTTTTCTCAAAGAAGTAGAAAAAGGAGCAGGGAAATATATCCTATTTATTGATGAACTGCATACTTTAGTAGGTGCAGGAGCAGCTCAAGGAGCGATTGATGCTTCTAATATGTTAAAACCAGCACTAGCTAGAGGAGAATTAAGGGCTATCGGAGCAACAACTCTAGATGAATATCGTAAATATATAGAGAAAGATGCTGCTTTAACTCGTAGATTTCAGACGGTTTATGTAGAAGAACCCTCTGTTGAGGATTCAATTGCAATATTAAGAGGTTTAAAAGAGAAATATGAAATTCATCATGGAGTTAGAATAACAGATTCAGCTATAATATCGGCAGTAACTTTATCCCATAGATATATTGCTGATCGATTTTTACCAGATAAAGCAATTGACTTAATGGATGAAGCTGCTTCAAGATTAAGAATTGAAATAGATAGCATGCCTACTGAAATAGATGAAATCGAAAGAAAAATTATTCAATTAGAAATTCAAAAAGAAGCTCTTAAAAAAGAAAATATAAAAATAGTTAAAGAAAAGATTCAAAAGATCGAAGAAGAGCTCCATAATTTACGTGAAGAGAGTGATAAGTTAAAAATTCAATGGAATAACGAAAAGGTATTAATTTCTCAGATCAATGAAATAAAGAGAAAAATAGAAGAAACTAAAATTGAAGCTGAAAGAGCAGAAAAAAGGGGAGATCTTGAAAAAGCTGCAGAATTAACTTATGGTGTATTAAATCAATTGAAAAAAGATTTAGAAAAAAAGAATAGCAAATTAGATGAAATTCAGAAAAATAAAACAATGTTAAAGCAAGAAGTAGATGAAGAAGATATAGCTAAAATAGTATCGCAATGGACTGGGATACCTGTATCTAGGATGTTAGAAGGAGAACGCCAAAAATTGTTAAGAATGGAAGAAAGATTAAAGGAAAGAGTAATTGGCCAAGATGATGCTCTAAAAGTAATCTCAAATGCCATTAGACGTGCAAGAGCAGGTATACAAGATCCAAATCGACCAATTGGATCATTTATTTTTATGGGACCAACAGGAGTGGGAAAAACTGAAACAGCAAAGGCGTTAGCAGAATTTCTTTTTGATGATGAAAATGCGATGGTAAGAATAGATATGTCTGAATTTATGGAAAAGCATAGCGTAGCAAGACTTATCGGAGCACCCCCTGGTTATGTTGGATATGATGAGGGGGGATATCTAACCGAAGCTGTAAGAAGAAGACCTTATTCAGTAATATTATTTGATGAAATTGAGAAAGCTCACCTTGAAGTCTTTAACATATTATTACAAATTATGGATGACGGCCGATTAACCGATGGTCATGGAAGAACCATCGATTTTAAAAATTCGATAATTATTATGACAAGTAATGTTGGTAGTCAATATATTTTAGAGTCTCGAGGAACAGATCAAGATAAAAATCGTGAATTTATATTTAGTACACTTAAAAATTACTTCAGACCTGAATTTTTAAATCGGGTGGATGAAATCGTCATTTTTAATTTTCTTGAAAAAAATCAGATAAAATATATCGTTGATATACAAATAAAGAATTTAAATAAGGTTCTTTGTGACCATAAAATAAAGATAGAATTAACTGATAAAGCGAAGGACTTATTAGCACAAAAAGGTTTTGATCCGGATTATGGTGCAAGGCCATTAAAACGAGCAATTCAAAATTATATTCAAAATCCATTATCCTTAAAACTCTTAGAAGGTGAATTCTATGATTATGATTTAATCAGAATCGATGTAAACAAAGAACAATCTTTTTCATTTGAAAAAATTGGCACTATAGAGGAGAAATAAAAATTGGACTATTGTTTTTTTATTAGTTTTAAAAATTTTATAATTATGAGGATGATAAAATGGGAGTAAATTCTAAAAGTAAAGTTCAATTGAATATTTGTCCCGAATGTGGGGGATCTGGGACTATAATACCTTTAATGGAAACTGGAGATGTTGTTTGCAATCAATGTGGGTTAGTAATTAATGAAAAAAGTGTTGATTTTTCTCATAGTGGGAGGCGAGCATATACTAAACTCGAAAAAAGTAGTAGGGACCACACTGGAGCTCCTATTTCAATTTTATTACCTGACATAGGCTTAACTACTACAATTGATAAAAAGAAGATTAAAAATCCTGATCTAAAAAGAGCAGCTAAATGGAATACAAGGATAACATGGGAAAAAAGGAATCTTTTAATAGCTACAACAGAATTAAAAAGAATTAGCAGTACTTTAAATCTTCCTAATCATGTTAAAGAAGAAGCTATGCGGCTTTATAGAGAAGTATTTAAACGAAAATTACTTCGAGGCAGATCAATAAATTCAATGATTGCTGCATGTCTGTATTTTGCGATTAGAAAATTCAAATTATCTAGAACATTTCAAGAAGTTCTGGATGAAACTGCTGAAACCGATAAGGATGTAAGGCGCTGTTATAGGGTTTTAATAAGAGAATTAAACTTGAAAGCACCCAACACCAATCCGAGCTCTTTAATTCCCAGGTTTATAGCAGAATTAGATTTGGATTCTGATATTGAACAATTAGCTACAAAAATTGTAAATACATTCAAATCAAATTTTGCAACAAGCGGTAAAGATCCAAAAGGAATTGTTGCTGGCGCTATTTATATCGCTTGCAAATTAAAAAAGATTGAATTAACTCAAAAACAAATAGCAGATTTAGTGGGTATAACAGAAGTGACTCTTCGGTCACGATATAAAGAGATTGTTACTAAATTGAAAATTAATATTGAAAACAAAATTTTTTAGGATTTTTTTAAATTGATTTTCTTGAGAAATTAATATTTATTATATAGATTTAACCTTTTTCATAAATTACTCCTGTACCACCTCGAGGATATTGAAAATTTATGGCTCCAGTCTCACATACTTGGTAACAAGCAGCACATTCTAAACATTTAGATTTATATTCATCAGAGAGATAAATATTATTATCATCTTTACGCCATAGACTTAATAGGCAAACTAGAAGACATTTACCACAATTATTACATTTATTATTATCAATTGAAATAAAATTACCTGTATTAAGTATATGTTTTGTTAAACTATTGATTTCTATTTTCATACTCTATCACTCCTTTTACTTTTTTTAGGGAGTAAATCCATAACTTTTGGAATTACAGAAATTAATTTCTGGGGATCCATTAGTTTATCAAGATCATCCTCAAAAATTTTTGCTACAAGAGGAAATACGTATTTCATTATAAATGGTAAAGCTTTTGGCATAGATGATTTGATATAAGCAGCAATTTGGCGAATCCTTTTCGCATGTGGTTGTGACCAGTCGTAAATCCCACCTATTACTTCCATAAACATTGGAATAAACCAACTCATTGTCTCTTTAGGGCTAAAGGGGAGAGCTTTCCATATATTATATAGCTCTTCACCTGCTTCAAATTCTTCCCCGACACTAGTTTTTTTCCATAAATCATCAAACTTGGAAAGAGCATTTTTTGAATAGTCTTCAGAGGATATTGCTTCAGTAATAACTTGTGCTGCTATCTTTCCTGTTACCATTGCAGGATAAATTCCTTCAGCCTCAAGAGGGCAAGGAAATCCACCAGCATCCCCTATTAAAATAACTCCATCGGTATGTGTATTGTATGGGTATTTTAACCAAGGAAGAAGATGCGCTTGTAGTTCCCTAGGTCTAGCTTCTAATATTTTCAATAATCTCTGATAGTATTTTAGATTAATAACTCGATTTAGATAAAATAATGGGTTTTTATCCCATTTGTCTAACCAATTTCCTAAACCTTGGTGAAATCCATCATGAAAGAAAACTTGATATGACGCAGGAAAAATAGCTGACCACCAAACTGCAAGTGTCTCATCACCCATAATGTCATCAATTTTTTCAGGAGGTGCAAAAAAGTCATATTGTGGTACGATTGTAATCTGGTCATGAGCCCATTTTGTTCTTAAACCACTTTTTTTGGCAACCATTGAAAAAGCACCATCTGCGCCTATAACAATTGGTGCTTTATACTTTTCCCCATTCTCATCAACAACACCACATACTTTTCCTTCCTCTTTTAAGAGATCAACAATTAATGTTGATGCTTTTAACTCAGCACCAGCATTAGTCGCAAATTCAGCCATCCAAGGGTCAAATTCACTCCGGTAACAATTCATTGTAATCCAACTTTTAGCAGGTTCATAGGAGACCGATGACGTTGGACGAGTCATCACATAACCAGCTACAATACCTTCATCATTAACAAAATAATTTCTAGCTGCAGTTCCTGCTCTCAATGAAGGGCATTTTTCTGGAGTTAATTCTTTCATGATATCTGGGAAATCTTTCCACATTCGTGGCCCTAAACCACATCCAGAAGAATTTTTTTCTCCAGGTTTTCGTCCTCTTTCAAAGAAAATCGTCCTAAGTCCATTATCTGCTGAATATTTGGCAGTCATAGAACCTCCTGGTCCAGCACCAACTATAATTACATCATATTTATTCAATTTTTCACCCTCTTTTTTCAAAATTAATTATCTTATTTGATAGAAGTTAATGGGATTAAAAACTATATAAAATTCACTTTATTTTATAAATCAAAATGTCTTTATAATGTAAAAGATTGATAAGTGTATCGTGGATTAAATAGGAAATAGAGATTATGAAAGAAGATATAATTTTTACAAAGTTAGTTAAAATTTGCGGTACTAAAAATATCTCTAAAGACCCTAAAATCTTGATCAAATATTCTAAAGACTTAAGCTTTTTCAAAGGTTATCCACCTTTATTTATTGTTTGGCCTACTAATACTCAGGAAATAGAAAATATCCTAAAATTAGCAAATAAAGAAAAATTTTCTATTATTCCAGTTAGTTCACATTCTAAAATAAGAATTCATGGGGACACTATCCCCCATAACGACAATTGTGGCATTTTAGACCTCTCGAATATGAATAAGATCATTTCTATTGATAGGAAAAATCGAGTCGTTATGATCGAACCAGGAGTTACTTATGCAGACATAATACCAAAACTTAAACAAAAAGGCTTAAGATTGTTATTACCTTTGCATCCAACTGGAACAAAATCAGTAGTTACCAGCGCTCTTGAAAGGGAACCGATTATTATACCACGTTATCATTGGGATAGTTCAGATCCATTATTATGCACAGAAGTAATTTTTGGAACGGGAGATTTATTCAGAACTGGTACTGCGGCAGGTCCAGGAACAATTAAACAACAAAAAAAATCAGGACAAGCGCAAGCTAATCCAATGGGTCCAACACAATTTAGTCCATATAGGTTAATTCAAGGTTCACAAGGAAGTTTGGGAGTGGTAACATGGGCTTCTTTGAAATTAGAATTCTCTCCAACAATTCAAAAATTATATCATTTCCAATCAAACAATATTTTAGATTTATTAGAATTTCAGTATGAACTACTTAAATATCGATTATGTGATGAATTATTCATTTTGAATAATCTTAATTTAGCATGTTTAATGAAACGAGACCCTAATGAGATTAAGATTTTAGCTGAACGTTTGGATGAATGGAATTTAATTTATGTATTGTCTGGAAGGGGTAAACTTGCACAAGATAAAATCTTGTATCATGAAGGAGATATTAATGATATTTTGAAAGTAATAGAGCTTCCTATTTCAAAAAAGAATAATTTAATTGAAGAAGAGTCTATTTTAAAAATCTTAAGTGAAGCTGATCCAAATCCATGGAGATTAAGATTAAGGGGAGGATATCAAGATATAATATTTTTATCAAGTTTTGAAAAAATTTCTGGTTTTATTGATCTTATTAAGGGACAAATTCCTTCTGATTTTGGTGTCTATATTCAACCCATCAATCAAGGGACATCATACCAATGTGAATTTGATATTTATTATGATCCCAATGATGAGAATTTAGTAGATACTGTTAAAGGTAAATTCTTGGAAATTAGTAGACAATTCATGGAACATGGTGCATTTTTTAGCAGACCATATGGAATATGGGCTAAGGAAGTATATGCTCACCATGGTGAAGAGACTTCTAGTGCTCTTAAAAAAGTAAAGAAAATTTTCGATCCAAATAATATATTAAATCCGGGGGTGTTATGTTTTGACAACTGATCATTTCAAAGAACAAGACTATCAAAAGATGATTAAACGATGCATACGTTGCTCTGTATGTAAATGGATACCTCAAGTGCAAATAAAAAGCCAAAAATATGCTTCAGGGTGCCCCGCGATTGATATATACAATTTTCACCCTTATAGTGGGGGTGGAAAAATTATTCTCGCTCTTGCTTATGAGATGGGGAGAATTAAACCAACTGAAGAACTTCGTGATATAGTTTATAAATGTACGGAATGTGGAAATTGTGCTATTACTTGTAAATATATGAATACATTGGAGCCTTTGGAGATAATTATGAAATTAAGAGAAAAATTAGTGAAAGACGGGTGTGGACCTATGCCTGAACAACAAGCTTATATAGAAGCTATTAAGAAAGTTAACAATCCGTATAATGAACCGCATGAGAAAAGAAATGATTGGTTGCCTGATGATATTAAACTCGATCCAAATGCTAAAATTCTCTATTATGTTGGTTGTACCTCTTCTTATAGGAGGAAAGAGATGGCAATAGCAGCAGCTCGTATCATGAACAAAGCTGGAGTAGATTTTACCATTTTACAAGATGAAGAGTTTTGCTGTGGAAGTCCAGTATTACGTACTGGAGATGTTAATACATTTGAAGAAATTCTAAATAAAAATCTAGACACCATTGAATCTAAAGGGATAGAAACTGTTGTTTTCAGTTGTGCTGGTTGTTATGATACCTTTAAAGTAGATTATACTTTGCGCAGAAAATATAATTTTAGTATTCTTCATACAGTAGAACTTTTTGATAAATTAATTGAATCTGGACAGCTAAAACTGATTAAAGATGTTCCATTTAGGGTTACTTACCACGATCCCTGCCATCTTGGCAGAAACGCTGAAAGATATGAAGATTGGGATGGAGACACCATTCAATTGATGCCATTAGTTTCAATAAATATTCCCCCAAAACCAAAAAGGATAGGTGCTAAAGGCGTTTATAATGCACCTAGAAATATCCTTAGAAAAATCCCGGGTTTGGAATTTGTAGAAATGGAGCGGATTCAGGAATATGCTTATTGCTGTGGAGCTGGAGCAGGGGTAAAATCAGCTTTTCCTGATATGGCTCTTAAAACGGCAAAAATACGCATAGAAGAAGCTGAAGATTCTGGTGCTGATGTTCTAGTATCTGCATGCCCTTTTTGTTCAACAAATTTACAAGATGGGATATATAATTGTGCTTCTAAATTAAAATATTATGATATAAGTGAATTAATTTTGATGGCAATGGATTTAGAACCAGAAAAATTAAAACAAGAAACCGTAGAGGTTACATAAAAAATGTTAAGAAAAGAAATTCTTAAGGAATTTCAGGATATTGTTGGTTCTGAAAATATTGATGATGGAGATGTAATGACTAACGCTTATGCATATAACTGGTGCATAGAATTTGTGAATTATATGGAAGGGAAAGACCCCATTCCATTCTCTCCCGTACCCAAAGCTGTAATACTCCCCTCAACAACGGAGGAAGTTCAAAAAATCGTTCAGTTATGTAATAGACATGGAATACAATTTAAAGTACAAAGTACTGGACTTGGACCATGGAATCAACCTTCTACTGATAATTCAATAATATTAGATATGAGAAGGATGAATAAAATAGTAAAGATTGACGTAAAAAATCTTTATGCTGTTGTCGAACCTTATGTTAGTGGAGCCCAACTTCAAGCAGAAGCGATGAAATATGGTTTGAATGTTCATATGCCCGGTGCTGGTCCCATGGCCTCACCTCTAGCAAGTCATACTTCAATGGCAGGTCCCGGCTTCACATCTCCTCAGACAGGACATAGTGCAAGAAATGTTTTAGGTACAGAATGGGTGTTACCTACTGGAGAAATTTTGAGGTTAGGATCTATTGGCTTAAAGAGTAATCCTGATTGGTTCTCTGGTGATGGACCTGGACCCAGTTTAAGAGGGATTATGCGGGGTTGGATGGGAACAAAATCTGGTCTTGGAGTATTTACAAGAGTTGCTATCAAACTTTTTCCATATCCATGCAATACAAAATTTATAGCAAGGGGTCATGCACCAATGTATGATTTTGAAATTCCAGACTTTATCAGAGCTTATGTTTTTGATTGTAGGAATTTTAAGAACCTAGAAAAGGTACTGTTAAGGATTGAAGAAGAAGAAATTGCTTTTATTTGCAGTCATTTGTCAAATTTTGCGATAATGGCAATATTTTCTTATACTCTAGAAAGTTTAATCGATAAAATTGCTTTTGGAGGTATAATAAGACCATTATTAATAGTTATAGCAGCTCGAACAAAACGGGAATTTGAATATAAACAAAAAGTTATGGATCTTTTAATGGAAGAATTGAATTTAACAAATATAATTGGAACTAAATATGATCCTCCATCGAACTTTTATGCTGAATGTCTACGGCCAAATCTTGGATATCATGGCTTTATTGCTACCGGAGGTTTTCAATCAACAAAAGGTCAGTGTGATACTGCTGCATTATGTCTTCGTACCGAAAAGAAAAATATCCCTATTAAAAAGAATTATATTAAAAAAGAAGTAATTGTGAATGATTTTGGGGAAGGCGCTTGGATGACTTCATATGAATCGGGTCATTATTTCCATATGGAAGTACCTACGTTTTACGATCAAACAAATCTGGAAAGTGTGAAAGGAATGGCAGATTATATGGAAGTAAGTAATCAAATGGATTTGTTTAAACATTTAGGAATTCCCTTTTTTATAGAAGGAGATAAATTACACGATAAATGGGGCCCTTATCTGATGAATTATCATAAATGGCTTAGAAAAATCAAAGAAAGTTTTGATCCAAACGGTATTTCTGATTCTGGATTTTATATTTCAGGTAAGAAGAAAGGTGAAATACGAAATGAGTAAACCAGACTTGATTTTAAATGAACAAAAAGGTTTTGCGGGACTTATAGCTAATGTAATGGAACCATTAAATAGAAATCCTAAATTTAAAGAAGCCTTTAAAGATACTGAACGTAAAATCCTTATTAATGCTTCTAATTTAAATTATGCTGCTTTATTGATAATCGAGAATGGGACATTAGTAGTAAAAAGCATTTCAAATAAGCCAAAATCAAATTTAAAAAAGAAAGCGATAGGATGGGATGGTTATATCTCTATGGATACTCAAATATTTTTGAAGCTTGCAATGAAAAGATTACCCATTATAAAGCTTGGGTTAATGATAATCACTGGTAAAGTAAAAATTAGAGGTATTTTCAAACTTTTGGTTATGTTAAAACTAATAAAGATTTTAACTGAATAACTTAAAAATGAGAAATAAATGATATCAAAAGCTTATTTTTATCTCAAATATTTTCACTCTTATTAATTAATTTTTGGTTGAGTTATATGACTAATAAAATTAAAGAAGTATGGCTAGGTCCAGGAAGAAAAGATGGTCGAATTCGTGAATTTAAACCAGAATATGACGGACTTCATATTGATATGAAAAAGAAAGGTAATTTTGAATGGTGGTATTTTGATGCACGCTTGGATAATAGATATATGGCGGTAGGTTTTTTTCGTGCTAAACACGAACGAACAGGAAAAACTGGAGTAGAAATTACCATCTATAAACCAAATGGTGAGAAAATTCAGAAAGTTTTTGATTATAAACGAATTGACCTAGTAGCAACAAAAGAAAATGCAAATGTAAAGATTGGAAATAATTATATTAAAGTAGATTATTCAAATGAGAAACTACCTAATTATGAAATTTATTTGGATGAGAATGATCTTGGAATTCATTTATTCTATAAACCATTACTGAGAGGCTGGATGCCTGGAGAGGGTTATACAGATTTCGGAAATCTCGGTCAGTTTGGATGGTCAGTAGCAATTCCTAGAGCAGAAGTTAGGGGAACAATTAAAATAAATAATGAAGAAATTCCAGTGCAAGGTACTGGATATCATGATCATAATTGGTTGACTTTCAATTTAGTACGAGTTGTAAATTACTGGTATTGGGGCAGAATTTACTCAGAAAACTTTACTATTATTTATGCATATATAAAATGTAATAAGAAAATGGATAATTACCCGATAAATATATTGATGGTTGCAAAAGGCGAAGAAATCATTCTAAGTACAGGCGAGTTTGATTTAATAAGCAAAGACTTTCAATTTAATGAAGATGCAGCAAATCTATATCCAAAAACCCTATTATTTAACCTTCCGGATCAAAATGAACTTGTTCTTGAAGTTGAGGAAATTATAGATGCGGATCAATTGCTTTCCGATTTTAATCCATTAATACGGTTTTTAGCAAAAAATATTTTAAAAGTGAATCCTGGATACTTTAGGTTTAATTCGAAGTTTCAGATAAAGATGACTCAAAATAGTACTTTATACCAAGATAAAGGAAATACTCTACATGAAATGGTTATTGTAAAATAATTTGTTAAAAGAAATAAATTATTTTTGAATACTTATTTTTTGTCTAATGCTTCTTTTGCATATAATCGTTGCCTTAAAGTGACAGTTCTCTTATCAATATCATGTTCTACTAAATCCACATTTGCTAATTCTTGGACAGCTCTTAAAATATAAGCTCCACCAATACCTGTAGTATTTTTTAATTCATCTCTTGTCATAACTTCTTTTTCACCATGCAGTACTTTTAAAACCCTATAGTGAGGTTGTCCCTGCCAAATCTTTTCAACAAGCACCCTAAAAATCGAAAGTAGTGCTTGAATCTTTTCAAAATTTAAATCCTGTGATTCAGCTTCTTCCGCTAATCTTGCAAATTTTGATAATTCTACTTTTACCTTTTCATATTCATTCAGCAAACGTTGTTGTTCTTCAGTCATAGTACCAATTTTTTGCTCTTTTTCTTTGGTTTCTTGCTCTAATTTATTTTTTGCTCGCTCCAGTTCTTCTTTTTCTGCCTCTAACATCTTTGTAGCTTCTTCAAGTTGTTGTTTTTCACCTTCAAGTAATTGTTTATCATGGCTTAATTGAGCCTTTTCATTTTCTAAAATTATTAATTCTTTTCTAGCTGTCTCGAGTACATCTATAAATGTTTTAAAATTCTCTTCTACAGAACGGAGAGTACCATCTATAACGTTTAAAATATTCTTATCTGTCATTGGATATCACATTAAATAATTTCTAATTAATTATTATAAGTTTAATTAAAATTAATAAATTATTTGAGCATTAATTCATCTACTTAAATAATGTTATCTTGAATTAATATATAAATTGAATTTATATGGATAAATGGAGTAAAGAAGATATCAAATTCTTTAAACAAATGATTTTATTAATAGTATTACTTACTCTATCCCTCATTTATTTAAATTTAAACAGATCCATTAGTTATAATAAATATGAAAGAATAAAATTTAAATCTTCAGGAGCTAATCTTTATGCTAATTTATATTATCCTACTAAAAATATTAATTTTCAAGATCAGAGACCATTAATAATTTATTGTCACGGTATAGGAAGTCAGCGAGATTTTGATTTAAGAATTCCTATTGAATTCACTAAAAGGGGTTTCTACGTAGCTGCTCTAGATTATCAAGGACATGGTGAAAGTGGGGGGAATATTATCAATATAGATCCAGACACAAATATCCCTGCTCTCGCAGAAGATTGTTCTAATTTATTAAATAAACTAGAAACTCTTCCTTTCTATTCTGATGTAAATACTTCTCAAATTGGATTAATAGGTCATTCTATGGGCGGAATGGTTGTTTTAATGAATCAAGCTTTAGATCCTCGGTTCAATGTAACTGTAGCATGGGCTCCTCTTGTAAATTTTGATCCAGAAGAAATTGGAATTCTTCGTACTGTAGAATACACTCAATACATACCTGTTAATCTGCTAAATGAAACAAATACCAATAATTTGCTTATTATAATGCATATAAATGATCATGCTCTAAATTATTCACTTCACGCTTTGAAAGCACAAGAATTAACAAACTGCTCATTAATCACCTTAACAGAACCCTTAATTGGTGGTGGACACCAATTATTTGCTAATAGTGTATTAATAGATTCGATTAAATGGTTTGAATCATATTTCTTTAATTCTGAAACAATCAATGGTTCTATCCGGATTACATTCTTAATTAACTATTTTTCAATTTTCATTACTATTGGTTTGTTATTGCTAATTATTTTATTATTAATATCTTATTCACATAAATTCTTTATTCCAAAAAGTGAATCCATTATTCAATCAAATTCTAAGGATAATATGAATTTATCAAAATCTAAAGCAACTTTTCAAATAATTAGTATTATCTTTTATTCCGCGTTCTTCGTTGTTAATTGGGAAATATTCGAAAGAGTTTTTGGCTTACCAGGGATATTCTTTGCATCACTGAATATTACGGTTATATATGCCATAGTACAATTATTAGGAATTTTCAAAAAGTATGAAAAAGATAAGGAAGCCTTTAGTTTAAAAGAATTCTTTAAATCTCAGATTCAAATTAAAACTTTGATTTTATTGGTAATTTATTCTATTTATTTTATATCTATTTATTTTATTTTTGCTTTCTCAACGTCGGACCCCATTCAAATATATATTATACCAGTAAGCTTAACGATTATTATATTAGGATCAATTACTATCATTTTGACTATATTAGGATTTCGAATCTATCTAACAAAACCTAAAGAAGAAAGGCAAAAAATTGATATAAAAAAATTAATATTAAAACCCCCTAAGAAATTAAAATATTTTATTTACTCCACCGTTAGTAGCTTTTATTTCATAGCTATTTATATGATTTTTACTTACTTTTACCCATTTGCTTTTATGTGGCCATCAAATTACTTAAATTTTATAATTGGCTCTATTACAGCATTTCCTATATATTTTTCTCTTGAAATTTTTTACAGAAAAGTCATATATCCAAGACTGAATTTCTTAAGAACTGAAAGACAAAAATCATATGTTATAATTATCCTTGCAACATTTATCCAGATAAATTTAATGATATTAACTTGGTCTTGGGCTTTCTTTCCCTCGGTAATATTTACTTACTTAATATTTTTAATTGTTATTATTCAAAATACCCTTATTTTCGAACATACTAAGTCTTTTGGTTCTGTAGTACTAAGTTCATTTGAAATTATACAAATATTTTTTGCTGCTGTAGTTTCAAATGCCATTGGTATCGGTGCAGCATTGCATCTTGTACTTAATCTCTAATTAAATCTTAGATTAGCTTTAAATTATAAAAATTATATTTGACGAAAAGCTCTAATAATAGAATTAATTAATAATCGATAACTATCAATTAATATTCAATCGTGTTTCATAAAGTATTATTCTTCTAAGATTGATTGATGTGGATAATAATAATAATGATAAGTCACTCTCTAAATCAAGACGAAAATTAATTCTTGGAGTATCCTTCCCTGTTTTTTTAATGGGACTAGTATCCTTATTTACTGATATATCCAGTGAATCGATTCAAAGTATTTTACCATTATTTATTTTTGAAATAGGAGGAACTGGTTTAGTATTAGGCTTGATTTCAGGAGTTTCAAATGCAATAGCAAACATTTTAAAAGGAGTTACTGGATGGTTAAGTGATAAATTTAATAGAAGAAAACCCTTTGTAGTTGCAGGATATTCTTTATCTAATCTTTCAAAACCATTTATAGGATTTAGTCCATCTTGGGAGCTAGTGCTGACGCTTAAATCGACGGACAGAATTGGTAAAGGAATTAGAACATCTTCCAGAGATGCCTTAATTTCCTATTATGCTGCTGAAAGAGGTAAATCCTTTGGATTGCATCGAGCAATGGATACCTTAGGAGCTGTTATTGGTTCACTACTAACATTCTTATTATTGTTCCTAAGTTGGAATTATTCTCAGATCATATTTTTTTCTATAATTCCCGGTATTATAGCAATTTTCCTTATACTACCCGTTAAAGATATTACTCCTCAAATATCTGGAATAAATATTAAAAATCCAGATAATAATTATAAAATGCAGAAAATTGACAAAAGATTCTTAAAATTAATAATAATATTAGGAGTCATTGAATTTGCTAGTTTAGATGTAGCATTTCTTATTATAAGAGCCGCAGATTACATAAGTTCAGAATTGGTCTTTCTAATCCCTGTTTTTTATCTTTTACTTAACATTGTCTATACTATTTTTTCTCCTATAAATGGGTCATTATCAGATAAAGTTGGAAGAAAACCGATCATTGTTATTGGATTATCAGTGCTGTTGCTTTCTTGTATTCTTCTTGCTTTTCCAATCAGTATTTCGATGTATTCCATAATCTTTATAATAGCTATCTTTATTATGCATGGTTATTACTTATCTTCTGTTGATCCAATATCAAGAGCTTATATTGCAGATCTAGCAGGAAAAGAAAAACGAGGGCGTGCTTATGGATATTATTATTTTTCTGTTGGATTTATTAGTATGGCAGAATCTTTGATATTTGGATTAATATATGATATTCTTTCATTTACATGGGCCTTTATATATGTCTCCATCCTTCTTTTTGTGTGTATTATAATATTTGCATTAACAGACTTCTCGAAAATAATAAAAGAAACTAATAAGTAAGTCTAATTTTTTTATTTTGATTTTGATTCTAAAGACCATAAATATGCTAAGTTAATAATAACTTCTGCTGCTTTCTGCAGTGGGATTCCCAATTTTTCACTTAACCTAGCTCCATCAGTTCCTCCTCTTATTGGGTGAAACTTAACTTTTAAATCAGCCATTTCAATAAGCATAAACATAACCATATTCATCTTGAGTTACCTTTACTAAACCTAATTTTTCTAATTCCTCTTTAAGTAATTTTACTAATTCAATTTGATTTTTATTTGAGGGAAAAGTGTTTGAATCTTCGCTGGAAGTTGTCCACACTTTTACATATTTTAAAAAGTATCTTAAAGACTCTTTTAAAAGAAAATCTTGTATCTCTTTTGAAATCATATTATAAATTATAAAGTTAGTATATGATATAATTTGATCTTTATAAAACTCCTTATAATTATTTTCCAATGAATTTACCTTGAGTTTATAAGCTTTAATGATAAGAGTAAAAAATTACCAAATCTCAAATTTTTGATCTAACTGAAGTCCAAATACGATAATATAAGGAATTACCAAATCTAGTCCACTTTGCCAAGCATTGATAATCGGAGCCCCTATTATGATAGCAGTTAACCCAGTCACTTCTGGTAAACCTAGAAAAGCTAATGTTATTTGATTGAGATAAAGAGAAAAGACAGTTAGAAATACTAATACATTCAAAAACACCATTACTATTATTCTTAATATTGTACCTAAGAGGCCATAAAAAATATAATTTCTTCGATTTTTCAATTTTTGACTATATCTAACACCTTCTGTATGTTTATATAACTTTAAAAATATGATAGGTACGATAATTAAAGAAACTGTAGCCGCCAACTTCATTAATGGGCCAACTGGAGCAGATGGGTCAAAAGGCATTAATCCAAAAGTGCCAACTATACAACAAACTAATCCTGCTCTTGCTCCAAATAGTAAAAAACATACAATCCATATAAGTGAAATCAAATCGATGATTGCAATAAACCATCCGGGGATTCTTAAGAGATTTGTCAAAGTGGGAGTAAGAAAAGTTCCTACAACTATCGATAATGCACTGAAAAGCGCAGCTCCAGTGATTTCTAAAGTTAATCTTGAGCGCCTTGTCATTATTGTTTTTTCTTCCAATTCAACCATTTTAACCATCTAGCACATTTTTAGTTTTTCAAGAATTGAAATTTACTCGTATTTAAAAGTATTTTTTTTAACAAAAAAGCTTATAAATACAGAAGAAATTTAGTATTTTTGTTGATTAATTTAACGTATTTCAAAAATATTTTATTCTAAAGAAGTAATACGGGATTTGCAAGAAATATATTAAACCTTTTTGCTTAAATTGTTTACTAAATCAAGAATTTTTACTACTCAATAATGATTAGATTTGTCAATTTTAAGATATTTATTTTAACACTTTCTTCTCATTCGCGTCTAATTCAAGCCATTCACTCAGCTCTTTAAATTTTTTCCTTGATTTTCCGCACAGAATTCTTAAAAAAGGGATAAAATCTTGAATGGCTTCAATATCAGATATATCATATTTTTCTTTTACCTTTTCAATTAAGGACTTCTCATTTGATGATAAAGAGAAGATCCCCGTTGTTATATAGCGAGGAAAGATAACTCTTCTAAACCCTTCAGTAGAAACTCTTCCTTTTCTTGATAAAGGGACTCCACCTGCAAATAAGTCATAAAAATATGGCAACAATGACCAATATTGATTTTTTCGAATCCTCCCAAAAATCTCATCCGCAATAGATAAATTTTCATATGCATTTGCTAATTCTTTGTTTATTCTAATAAATGTTGGGAGATTTTCATTCACCCATTTATATAGGAAATTGTAATCAACATCTGATTTATCAGTTAAATCACGAGCTTCCCTCAGGGTTGTTACTTTTTGAAATAAGTCTCTTATTAGAGAAAATATTTCTTCAGTGCTATCTCTATTTAATTTAAATATTAACTCTTTTACATTCTCATCTAAAACACCTTGACCAATTCCTTGGAGATCATTAATTACACCTCGTAAATCTCCATTATTTTTTCCAATTATTAAGTTTAAATCATTAGCATTAAGACTTGTAATTTTTTCTTTTCTAAGAATAGTTTTTACTATTCTTAGAATTTCTTCATCAGAAAGAGCTTTCAATTCAAACTTTCTAATTTTGTTATATAGAGGTTGTAAACTTTGTTTATATTCATTAGAACATAAAATGATAGGAAATTGTGTATTTTGAATTATATTTAAAATTGTAGGAACAGCACCTCTATCAGAAACACCGTAAATTCCATCTACTTCATCTATTAATATTATTTTTTCTCTTGATTGGACAATGAAATCCATAATCCCTCTTGATTTTACAGTCTCCTTTAATTTCGCTTCTAATTTATCTTTTGTCCTGGTATCAGAAGCATTTGTTTCTACAACTTCCATATTTAAATCATTAGCAAGGGCATAAACAATAGATGTTTTTCCTATCCCTGGTGGACCTTCTAATAGAACAGCAGCTTTTTCTGGAGATATCTGCAATTCTTCCTTTCTTTCCTTATCTTCGTGTGTTCGGTTAAATAATCTTACTTTTTTATTTTCTTCATTAATCCTTTTAATTTCAATAAAGAAGTTTTGAATAAAATTTCTCAATTCTTCGTCTAATTTAACCTTTTGGCCACTTATCCTTGTACTAGGTAAAGCCATTTCTTTTACAGATCTTGGGCGGTGCTTTTCAACCCAAGGAATATCAGAATTTGTTTTTTTTGAAAAAACTATCACCTTTCATAAAAACTCTGAGAAATAACATATTTTCGATAATAGGGTTGAAACTTGAATATCTATATCTTGGCCATCAATAGCTTTGAAGTCTGCCTCAGCTAAAAAATTAATCAATTCATTACGAGTGAAATTGCTTATTGGTAATTTTAACAACTCTTGTAGTAAAAGTATGAAAAATTCTTGAGCATTATACTTATAATTAGACTGAATTTTTCGAGCCAAATCTCTTGCCTTAGGAAAATCGCTTCTTATACACATTAATAATAGACTTCTCATCAAATTATTCTGAGATTCTGTAAAATTCTGGTATATTGCGTCAATATCAACATTTTTACTACTTATGCTACATAATTGTATTAGATCTATAGCTTTTGCTATTTTTCCTTCAGTTAATCTATATAGTAATTCAATTACATTTTCATCTATTTCAAAGTTTTCGTTCATAGCTATTTCAAAAATTAAAGCTTTAAATGAATTAAAATCTATAGGAGGGATTAAAAATATCTGACACCTACTTATAATTGGATCAATTACACTCGAAATCTTAGTAGTGATTAAAATCATTCGGCAATTGGAACCATATATTTCCATTAATCTTCTAAAGCCTTGTTGATTTGATCCTAGTGCTTCAAAATTTTTCACAATTAAAATCTTATAAGGAACATCACCAAGTGCTTTTAATTGTACAAATGGTTTCACTTTTACTTGAATAAATGCTGGAGTAGTAATTCTCCTTCCGGCTAAACTACCGATTTTACTAGTGGAGATATAGGCATCAGAACGAGCCTGAGCTCTCTCTTCACTTGATAATGGTACATTAGCATAGACCATCTTAAAATTAGGTTCAAAAAATTCACCTAAAAATTCTTTTGAAAATAATCGTGCAATTGTTGTCTTACCTATTCCATTAGGACCAACCAATAAAAGGTGCGGAAAGTTTTGTTGCTCAATTATATAATTTAATCTTTCTTTAATTTTTCCTCTTCCATTAATTTCTATTAATTTATTTGGCAAATATTTTATGCGCCAAACTGGAATATTTTTATCCAATATATAACCTCCACAAATTTCTCTCTATTTTACACTTTTTATTATTTCTGCGATTAATGAAACTATTTGAATATTTTTATCTGCTCCTTGACTGATTCTATAATCAATATCTCCAAAATAAGAAAGAATATCACAAAATTCTTTAGATTTTATCTCTAATTTTGGGAGACTTTCAATAATCTGGCGTAATATATTTCTACTCTCAAAATTTTCAATTGAATTGATAAGCTCTATACATCCCATAAAATCCTTAGATTTAAAACGTTTAATTAGTGTATCTAAAGTATCTTTATCCACATATCCAGAAACTTTTAAAATATCATCAAGATTCAAATTCTCTAATAATTCGAGAGCAACTGACATTTGTAATGTATTAATAGCCTTTCTTAAATCTCCTTCTGAGATAAAAAATAATGTATCATAAAAAATTTCTTCTTTAATTTTAGGGATAACCAAATTTTCTTGAGAAACGATGTATTTGAGCCTTTCGATGATCTTTTCCTTGCTTAGCCTAACAAATCTAAATACAGCACATCTAGAAATGATTGGATCGATAATTTTATTAATATAATTACATAATAAAATAAATTTAACATTTTCTGATGATTTCTCTATTATTCTTCTTAAAGCTTGCTGAACTTGAGTAGGGATGTTATCTGCTTCATCTAAAATTATAAATTTAGTCTGGTTTTGACCTATAATTATACTCTGATTTACGAAATCTTTTATAACACTTCTAACGTAATCCATTCTTACTATATCAGAAGCATTTAATTCTAAAACATTAGGATAATAATTTTCTTTCTTTATGACTGTTTTAGCAATTATTAGAGCAGTACTGGTTTTTCCCGTCCCTGCAGGACCAGTAAAAATCATATGCGGCATATTACCGTTTTTTACAAAATCCTTTAAATTATTAATGGCGATGCTTTGACTAACAACTTCCTCAAATGATTTAGGTCTATATTTTTCAACCCAAGGAAAAATTTTTTTTGTGCTCATTTTAAAGAATAATCATTATACTTAAAATTTCTCTTTAGATAAATCTAATTCTAACACTTCATACACCTTTTTAAAGTGCATCTTTGAATAAACTATTGCAGCTTCTTTCGCCTTCTCTTTAATATTTACTTTTATTTTTTCAACTTTGATTTTTTTTAGATGCTCAATTGCTTTTTTTATAAGTAATTGTCCTATCCCTTTCCCTCTATACTCATCTTTTAGAAAAACTTGCTTTATATATCCTTCAGAAGTACCAAATGGATCAATACGAAGTTCAGCAATAATCATTCCAACAACTTCACTGTCTTTGTCTTCATCTACGGCAATTAGAATGCCATGACGTTGGAGGGGATCATATAATCTCCTCCGAATGCCCCAATCAAATCGTTTCGGATCAAAATCTTGACCAAGACCCTCTACTAATTCCTGTGTTAACTTCTTTAATTGATCTATTTGATCTGGAGTCGCAATTTCAATTTTTACATTACTCATGATAATTCATCGTCAAATTCTTATTTTATGATAATAAGACTTTAATTAACTATTCCAAATTTAAATTTTATTCACTTATACTTAATAAATATACTAAAAGATATGTTAAGTTTATTCATCTATCTTTAATAAATTTTAATTTTTACTATTTTTTTGATATAAGCAAAAAAGATCTGCTTTTTAAAATTGATAAAGAATAATAATAAGAGACAAAATCAATATCATAAAAAAAGGTAAAAAGATATAAATGTTTTCTTTTAATAAATCAACGGGCAGAAACACCGTCCCATGCTTTTACTTCGGGGTCCTCATAACCACATACAGTGCACTTTTGATTCACTTCCCATGCTTCTAAAGCAGGATGAACTCGAGTGAAAAGTGAACCACATTGATGACATATTAAATATTTAGCTCCACAACTATCACACATTTTTAGTTGGCCTTTTTCGACAAAACGGAAGGTTCTTTTCATCCATTCATCATTTACTAATCTAAAGGAATCTCCTCCGCATTGAACACAGTGTTTACCATCAAATTCAGACATATTAACACCAATTTTTTTATACTTCTTGCTCTTGACGATTTTTGTTAATTATTTGAATTTATACTTAAAAAATAAATGTTTTCGAATTTAAATTTACTTTTATAATTAACAATACTAGAAGGATTAAAAGTTTAATAAAAAAAATTTACATTTTTAATTTTTTTTTCCCACTGCTAGTAGTATCTGGATTTATATTTTCAAGCTCAATTATTAATTGATAAACCTTATCATCGTTTAATGCTTCTCCAAATTTTACTAACATTTCCTTACTTGTTACAAATAATCCTTTTCTTTTCATAGGATTTCCATTCTCCTTCAAGGGGTTAATCTCTAAGGATAATAATGATGGTCTAGTTTTAGTAGCAGGAACTTTCACTACAAAAACACCTGGTATGGGAGTTTCCATCTTTTCCCAATCTTTTCCTTTTTCTAAATGGTCTTTTAGTTGACTTTGAATACTTGACATTTTTATCTCACTTTTTATTTTAAATTTAAACTTTAAATTT
>JBHLJZ010000054.1:22185-25337 GCA_048887165.1 Candidatus Hodarchaeota archaeon
CTAAATGGTCTTTTAGTTGACTTTGAATACTTGACATTTTTATCTCACTTTTTATTTTAAATTTAAACTTTAAATTTGTGATCTAAGTGTAACAGTAACTGTTACATAATATAAATATTTTTTCTAGTTAATATTAAAAAAAAACGATCTAAGCACTTTACAAAACGCTTTTCATTCTTACAATCTATTTAAATCAATGCATTTATATCTTTCTCTTTAAAAGAGAACTATACAAACTTTTCATTATTTTTATAGATCTCTTTACATTAATAATCCAGAATTTAAAAACCATAGCATAGATTTTTTTATCGGATTTCTGGGGGTTGATTTCGGCTGAAGCTTTATATACCTGCGTGATAATATATGTTACGTCAATAATATCAAATAAAAATAAACTATAGAATTGGAGTTTAGTTGTATGAAATTAATTTCAGTAAATTTACCAGAGTCATATCTAAAGGTTTTAGAAATATTGGTAGTTGAAGGTAAATTTCCAAATCGCTCTGAGGCAATTCGAGTGGGGATTAGGGATTTAATTAAAACAGAATATTTAATCGAAGAATCCATTAAAAGAAATATAAATCCGAGGATTATTGAGTCTGAAATAGAAACAGAGATTCAAGAGCTAATTTAAACCATTTTTTTTATTTTTTAAAAAAAATTTATTTACCTAATATTTTTTGTATTTTCTTTTTTCTCTCAGCTCTCCTTTTAGCAATTTTAACTCTAATATTTTCACCTTCTGAAACCTTTTCTTCTATTTCTTCTTCTTCAAGAGAGACTTTAATTCCTAATTCTTTTTTATAGTTATCAATTTTTTCAGAAATTATTGGTAAATATTTCAAACCTATTATAGTGTCCCTAAAGTTGAATATTGCTTCATTAAATTCTGAAATTGCCTTCATAAACTGATTTTCAGATAAAGAAATTTGGGCTCTATCTAATGCTTTATAACCCAACTCGAACTTTACTATATCCTCGTCTTTTTCAATTTCTTCTTTAGTAATTAAAGGAACTTGACTAGCATTTTCTAAAATTTCTATTTGTTTTTCAATTTGCTTAATTAATTTTTCTTTCCCTAACTTTCCTGATTTCCTAATAACTTTTTTTAATTTCCAAATCGCTTCATTATATTTAAGATCCTTAATGATATTCTTAACATTTTCTAATTCTTGTTCTATAAATTCTTCACGCTTTTTTTGCTTTTCTTTTTTCCTTATCTCTTCAAGTTCTTTACGTTTAATTTCAGCCTCCTTCAATAAGGTTTCTATTTCTTTTTCTTCCTCTAATTTCTTCTGTTGCATTGCTTTAACTTTTTCAGTTTGCTTCATCTCTTTTTTAAGTACAAACAATAAATCATTGTTAATTCTACTCACTTCATGTTGCCAACCAAGTTTTTGAAATAAATCTCGCCCCATAATGTATTTTTCATAAGCTTTATCATACTTTTTATTATTCATCAAATCAGCTCCATCTTCTAAAAGTTTATATGCTTCTTCAGAGACTTCTTTTTCTTGCTCTTTTTGGCGTTGAATTTCCATGAATTCTTTTCTTTTTTGCTCTTGTTGCAACTTTTGTAAATCTTCTGCTTTAGCTATTTGCTCTTTCATTTGGGCTTCCATTCTTAACTTTTCTTCTTCTTTTAATCTAATTAAACGCTTTTCTAGCTCAAATTTTTCTCTTTTTGTTGTAATAACATTAATTGAATCTTTAATTAGTTTCATACCTTCTACCCAATTAATTTCTGCAAATATTTTTTCACTTTCTTTATAAAATTTTATAGCTTTTTCGAATTTATTTTGATTCAATTCTTTTTTTGCTAAATCCATAAATTTAAAGGCTTGTGACTTTTTAGCTTCGTATTCAAGAGTTTGCTTTCGTTTTATTTCTACAGCTTCCATCTTTTTTCTTAATAATTCAGCTTCCGCTTCTCGTGCCAATTTAGCTTCATACTTTTGCTTTTGGATCTCTACTTCTTCTTTTTTTACTTTTTCCAGTTCTAAGTTTCTTAACCTTTTATCAGCATCTAATCTTTCTTTATAGTGATTAATTGAATTAACTAATTGGTTTGCTTGTTCAGTCCATCCAATTCCTTCAAATCCCTTTTTAGCTGATCTATAAATTTCTATTATTTCTTTAAATGGAGCTTTGACTTTCAATATCCCTTCTTTCTTTTGGATTTCATAATCTTGAGCCATTTTTTCAGCTTTATTTATAAGGTTTAAAATTTCCTCAGCTTCTTTTGTCTTTTCTTTCTTTATTTTTTCAAATTCAATAATTTTTCTTTCTTTTTCTAAATGTTCTTCACTTGGAATATATGAAGGAACTTTAGCTAATTTTGCTTCTTCTGCCTTTTGTTTTTCAATTTCTCTTAATTCATTGTCCTTTATTTTTTTATCCCTGTAAAAATTAATAGTATTAAGTAAGCGGTTAGCTTCATTTATCCACCCAATTTTTTTAAATATATCTCTTGCTTTTTCATAATTCGATATAGCATCATCATATGGGCTTTTATAAATTAAAATGTCTTTTTTCATACTTAATTCATAGCTTCTTACACTATTTTCCGCATCATTGATATAGTTCATAGCTGTATTTAAAAACTCTTCAGTTTCTAACTCTTTTCTTTCACTTATTTGTAATTCTTTATAATGTTCTGGTTTTTTAGTGACTTTTAGTGATTCTTCGAATTCTTTTTGTTTTTCCGCTTTTTGAGCTTCTAATTCCCGTAATCGCTTATCTTTTTCTAATTTCTCCATATATAACTTAATTTGGTTTGTGTATATCTCAGCTTCTTCTTGCCAACCTCGAGCATATACTTTTTTTCTGATTTCTTGATATGAATCAATTATTTCTTGATAAGGGCATTCTTTTTCAAACTGACCTTTTTTAATTGCTAATTCATAGTTTCGAGCCAATTTCTCATTTTCATCAACCACTTGATCTATTTCTAATTCAAACTGTTCATCTAATTTTTCTTTTGTTAATTTTTCTTCTTTTATTTTTAATTTATCAATATCTAAACTTGTTATTTTTTCTTTTTTCTTTACTTTTAACAATTCTTCAAATTCTCTCTCTTTCTCAATTTTATTAGCTTCAATTTCCCTTAATTTTAAGTCACTCTTCATTTTATCTTGATATATTTTTATTTG
>JBHLJZ010000055.1:0-25058 GCA_048887165.1 Candidatus Hodarchaeota archaeon
AGCCTGAAGAATCTTCTACTTTAAGAATAATTCCTAATGTTGCTGATATTGAAAGCGAATCTATTTATTTTACTGTGATAAAACCAACAACTCCAACTAAAAAGAAAGGAGAAAAAGCAAAATCTACAGATCTTATAATTTGTGAACAATGTGGAGCAATCTTGTCATCTGATTATGCTTTTTGTAATAAGTGTGGAAATAAATTATTTCCAAAAGATTTTAAAATAAAAACTACTACACTTTCATCTAAAATAAAAGGAGTTCGGACAAAGACCAAGGAAAAGAAATTCTCAATAGGAGATGAAATTATCTATCTGAAAGATAGCAAAGAATATGTCAAATTTTGTGGTATAACATCTACTCAAAGAACACAATTATTTAGTAGTAATAATCGATATAGCTATCTATTGGAATTAACAAACAATTTGGATTTCATAGCTACAGATATTTTAGGTGGAGAACTTGATAAGATGCTCCTTATCTCGAAAAATGATGAGGAGGAAAAGTGTCAGTTTTATGAAAAGGATGGAATAATATATTTAGTTTATGGTGTATTTCCTGATAAAAAAGGAAAATGGATACTTGAACAGATGGCTAAATACTACTACGATATAATAAGAACGAAAGATGTAAATAACCTCAATAAACTTGAAGCTCATGAAATTACAACTAAATTTAGCGGATTTCTAAAATTTATTTTAAAAGAATATATGGCATTACAAGAAGTCTTTACTGATCATGATATACCTTATTTAGAAGATTGGATTCGAATTGATTATCTTGGCTTATCATCGATGTCAATTGGTGTAATATCTTTATTACTTGATGAGGAAGGCCATTTATATGTGGATATACCAGGTGAATTTGATACTCTTGCTGAAGAAATTGAAATGAAAGAATCATCATTAACCGCAAGAGTTGAAGCTATCGCGGCAAATACTTTAGGGAATACTGGAGCTTATCCTCGATGGATAGCTGTAAAAGTAGGATTTCAACAATATAGATTTTTAACTTTCAAAAAATATGAGAATGATTATTTTCTTTCATTAATTTCTGAAGGAAATTTAGGGAAGATTGAACAAGTGGAAAAAGAATTAGAACCTCTCTTATATCATTTAATTGATAAACCTTTCTATGGTAATTTTAAACCTTTCAATCAAATAAAGTCAATCCTAAAAAAGAAATTAATTCAATTAAATATAGCCATATAATTTATCTTTCAGCTGAAATTCATGTTTCCAGAAAAAATTTGGTATAAAATATAAATAATTAGATTTTTTTGTCAATTATTAGGAGAGGAAATTTAGTTAAAATTCAAATTTCAGAGCAACAAAAAGGTGGTGTTCTAAGTAGTAATGAGACAAGTAGTAAAAGAAAACATTCAATGCATATTCTTTTTGATTGGTTTCCTCTTTTTCATCATCGGTCTTCCAGTACTTGCCTATTTTAAGGGATATGATCGTACTATACAGGTAGACAAAGATGCCCATATCTCTGAATATAATCCGGATGTAAATTATGGCTCTGATAATTATTTACGCATAGGAGAATATGGTCCTGGAAAAGTTCATGCATATTATCATTTCAATATTTCTTCACATTCTTATAAATGGAAAGAGGCTTGGATTTACGTAAAGTTCGATTACGGAACAAACCTTATAGACATTGGCGTTAATCTCACTACTAACAATTGGGATGAAATGACAATAACTTGGAACAATAAGCCAGAGTCAATAACTTATAAAGGCCATATTTTGTGTGACGGTTTTGATTTTAGAATTCCTGTCGATTTAGACCAAATAACAGATGATGGGGTAAGTGTGTGTTTATATGGAAAACAGGAAGGGGATATAGGTTATATTCAGGGTTACTCAAAAGAGGGCGCATCATATAATGATCAGATAGCATGGATTGAGCTGTCTTATATAGGGTATGATCCGATTGTTTTTGGTATGATTGTAAGGATTGTTCTATTAACTCTTGGCATTATAGGATTAATTATAGGGATTACTGTTCTAACAATACGCATTCGTGCTAGACAACGTAAAAATAGAGTTAAAAACGTTGAAAGATTCGGTGCAGATTGGATAAACGCCAATATACCTCTAGTGAATAGACCACAGGTAAATAGAAATGAAGCTGAGATCAGAGACATAATAAGAAATCCTATTCGTAGACCATTACCTAATATGCCAGCTTACATGCGACCCGCTCCCGCTCAGTTTGAGAAAAAAATAAATGATTATATCACTCTTAGATTCGAAAATTATAGGACTATCATCTATGTAGCTGGAAGAAGGATCATTCAATGTGTTCATTTAATTCTCAATATACCAAAAGACGAGGTGCCTATGTATGATGATATCGATTCTATTGATGAAGCTGCTGACTTATCTCATAAATATGGACACCATCTTGGTGGTTTTTGGCAAGGATATGGGATTACACCGGAGCAAGAATTCTGGGGGCACTGTTCAAATATCCAAGCTTGGGTTGAGAATGACTACGATACTAGGATTCTTATGAGTAATTTATCATTTCCCTTATTAAGAGAATTGACTAGAGCAGGAGATCCAGTAGCGAAAAGAGTCTATAAAGAGGAAATTGCTCGTAGGCTTGAGAGTGGATACCCTTCAGTAGTTCAATACCTTCTAACTCAAGGCTACATAGAAGTTTTTACTCCTTCAGAATTCGAATCAATATTAGAAGCAACAGATATTATTAAGAATCTCTCAACCTCTCCTGGTATGCTAAATCAATTTTTAAGGTCCTGTTTTTATCGGTTTCCAACTTTAATTGAGAACATACTATTACAAATTTTAGAGCTCAAGGATGGGAAGAATATCATATTTTCTATAGCTCGAAAAGGTCCCGTTAGGTACCCACTATTAATTAACAGAAGAGATAATAGTCCACAATTTGTAAATGGTCTTCTGACAAATTTGGAATCTCTTCTTTCAAAAGTAGAAGAAAATAAAACACGGCAAGATATTTTAGATTGCATTAAGAAAATTAAGAACATTCTTCAGGAAAAGGACTTTTATACACCTAACATAAGAGAAAGTTACTCTTCTGAAAATATTAGAGATATGATGTTAAATGAGAGATTTTTAGAGTTTGCTGGTGTTGATCGAGAGAATCAGGATTTGCTTCGAACAAGAATTTTGGAAAGAATAAGAGAACGACAAGTTTTAATGCGGAATGAAATAGATTGGAGAGCCAGATTTCGAAGATCCGAATCAAGATGCTCATTCTGCGGAAGGACTATTCCTAGAGGTCAAGACACATGTGAATGGTGTGGTCACAGAAGAGATGACGATGATGATTTTTTTCCGTATCCGTTTATTTTCAGACGTCCCGGAGGTGGAGGTTCAATGAAGGGTGCGATAGCGGTTCCTGTAAATATTAAAACTAAAACGTAGTCACGTTTCTCTACCTTTTTATTTACAAAATCACTCTATTATGATTTGAGATTTTAATTATTATTTTTTCTTTTTACTTTTAAGAGGATAATAGAGTAAAAAGACTAAAACTTGAAAACTAAATTTTTAATACTTTAACTCATATAACTTATTAATTTTAATCAAGGTGTTTTAATGGTAGAAAATAAAGCTGAAATCGAATCATTGTTTAAAAAAATGTTAAAAGATACAGCGGAAAATGCTCCGAAAGACACAATCTATCTGGAAGACATCAAAACTACTGGAACTCTTAGAGTCCAATGGAAGATTTGTGGGATTTTAGGATATCAGATCTTCGAACAAGATAAAGTCTCCTTTAAATTTGGAGAAAAATTAGATAACCCCGATATATCGTTAGTTATTAGAGATAGCGAGATAGCAATCACTTTCTTGAAGGGGGAACTCTTTGAATTCGATTACGGCCCGGCTTATGGTGGTAATTTTAAAATCAATCAAACAATCGGATGGAAAGAGGTTGAAAAAGAAACGGGCAAAAAAAACGCTAGGATAAATAAACCATTCGTGACTGCTCGATTTAACAAAGAAAAAGAGTTCCATCCTTATATCCTCTCAAAAATACCTGTCTTTAGAAAACTTGTTACACAACGAGTAACTGAAAATGATTTTGGAGCATTTATACCTATCAATCAATCTCTTGGAACTTATGAACGTCAACTCATTCCTCTCAAGGTTTTTAAACATTTTATTGATAAAGCGAGTAACATTGTCAAGATGAATGACTGTCCTTGTAGAACATATCATGAATGTAAAGATCACAATCGTGATCTAGGTTGTATGCACTTGGGAAAGGATACGCTAAATTTCCCTTCACCCCATTTCAGGAGTAGGGTTATTTCGAAGGAGGAAGCAGTAGAACATGTTAGACTTTGCATTGAGGACGGTTTAATTCCAATACTTGGAAGAGTCATGGATGAGGCTGAGGGATTTGGAGTTCCAGATACAGGACATTTTATGTCAATGTGCTTTTGCTGTCCTTGTTGCTGCATTGATGGTATTATCGTACAAAATGCCTCAAAAGGAGTTACAAGTATTTTTAAAAGGATGGACGGTATCACTGTGAAAGTTGACGAAGACCTTTGTGTTGGTTGTGAAGAGTGTCTTGAAGTATGTGTCTTCAATGGGATGGAAATGATTGATAACAAGGCTGTAGTGAACCAAGACAACTGCTTAGGCTGTGGCAGATGTGAAACCACTTGTCCTAACGAAGCCATAACTATAACCATTACAGATCTTAGTTATGTCGATAAATTGATTAAGGATCTAGAAGCTCATGTTGATGTTACTTGATAAGCGTGTGTTAATTTTGTTTATTGCTAATAGTCCCCTATCATTTTATAATTAGGGCCATTACTCTTTATTTAGGATTTAACTGTTTTTTAAGATTTGTCTTACCAAATCTATGTTTAATTAACACTAATCAAGAAAAAAAGAATTCCATTAATAAAGATGTTGAAAAAAAAATTGTAGTAAAACTCCTCGAAATTGAATGCATAAATTTATAATCCCGCTGCCTGTTTGCTCAATCACTATGGTAAAAGCTTCTTTGCAAAGGATATTAGTGAGATGAAACGGAAAAAATAGGAAAAGAAGAAAAAAACTGTATAAATTTACACTTAAGATTACGAATTACGAAGTTATATTAAAATATTGAAATTTAGCTATTACATTTGTGTCCTAATCATAGTAAAAACATTTTTATATGGGAAGGGCAAAAATATATATAAAAATTATAATTAGAAATGAAAGTGATAATTTGTAATGAATGAAACTAATACTTTTACTGAACCTCTTGAAACAAGGCATTCAAGATGGACTTTTCTTTCCAACGCTTTTGGTCTACTTTGCTCTACATTAATAGGTGCTATTCAAGGGTTTACGCTTTTCTATTATGAAGCTGTTGTTGGATTAAATGCAACATTAGTCGCTATCGCCATGTTTATCTTCTTGGTGTATAATGCAATTAATGATCCTATTTTTGGTTTTTTAATCGATCGAAATATGAGATTCACGAGAAAATGGGGAAGACGATTTCCATGGATCGTCGTAGGCATCGTTCCTTGGGCCTTTTCTGTTTTTCTTCTCTTTTCAGTCCCAAATACCATCGATGGTTCTACAAATCCTGGAGCTGCTTTTGGATGGTTATTAATTTCATTGGTTTTACTTGACACCTTTGGCACGCTTGTGAATATTAATTACAAGACAGTTCAAATAGAAAAATTTCGGACGGAATATGAGCGTCGGAGATTCACAAGATATTATGCACCACTAGACATCTTAGCTATTGTCCTCGGGATGTTATTACCTCCTCTTTTTACGGATATTATTCCTGGCGATCCAAGAACCAGTTATAGCATGATGGCAGCGATTCTCGCCGTAATAGCTCTTTTTTTCGGTATTTTGTCTCTTCCTGGTAACCGTGAGGACAAAATAATGATTGATAGACATTATTCACCCGATTCTGTGAAGCGAATGAATTTTTTTAAAGCATTAATAGAAGCTATAAAAACGAAAAGTTACATGGTATGGTTTATATTTGGAATATGTAATGGAATATGGATAGCCCTTGTCGTAACAAACATGATATATATAACAACTTTTGTCTTACAGGTTGGTGGCGATATGTTTCTTGTTATTTTAGGTTTAAACCTCGTAGGTACTTTGATATCTATTCCTATTTGGCTCAGGTATATCAGGAAAATAAAAAATAATAAGAAAGCGTTCGTGGTTGCGGGTCTCTTATCATGTGCTGCGACATTTCCATTGACATTCTTTCAGGGCCTTATTGATTTAATAATCATGGCATTCATTCTCGGTCTCGCCCAGGGAGGCTTAAATTCATACATATACACTATAGTCGGTCCGAGTGTGACTGAGGATGTTATTGTTAAGATGGGGAAAAATCAAAAAGGAGTTCTCTTAGGGATTTCTGCAATGCTTCTTCGGCTTGTTTCATCTATTGACGAGTTTATTATTGCAGTCGTTCACGATACCACTGGGTTTATAGCAGGCAATGCTACTTATGCGGACATGTTAGCATCAGTTACAGCTGCTGGTGGTGATATAAATTTAGTACTTATAGGTATCCGCCTTATCCAAGGTGTCATTCCAAGTGTGGTTTTACTCATAGGAGTTCTGGTTTTTTGGAAATTTTTCCCTATAACTCAAGAAAGGTTATTAAGTAATAAAGCTAAAATGAAGGAACTCGGATTTTAATAACTTAAATAGTAACAATACAATATCTATTGAATCAATTTTCAAGAAGATGTCAAAAAAAACAGAAGAGAATGACAAAGTAAGCATACGAGAAAAGATGGCCAAAGTAAGAAGGCTTTTCGTGAAGATGCTGGAGGATGCTGCAAAATATGCAGTGCAGTATGAGTTCTACGCAGAGGACATGAAGGATTTCCACGAAATAGTGCAATGGAAATTCGGTCCTATCAGAGGATATCAAGTATTCGACGAGACAGAGTATTCATTCAAGATCGACGAAGAAGCTGAAGACCCGACCCTGGTATTGGGGTCCACTGATCTTGATCTAGCCTACCAATTCCTCAACGACGAAATCAGTCATTGGCCGGCCTTTGTGGGAACCAAATTCTTGGTTGGAACAAAGGGCTCCGACGGAACTATGAAGGTAAAAAAAATAGGAAAGGTATCCAGCTTTGCCCCCGGCAATGCCCCTAATGCCAGTTCCACAAAGAAAAATGCCACTCCCATGCAAGGACGCGTGTCTGCTCGTCTGATGAGAATACCCGTGTTTCGACCGATCATGGAGCGGACCGCAGACCCCGAGAACTCAAACGATGTTCGCATTCCAATCAATCAGTCCTTGGGCACGTACGAGAATCAGCCGATACCGCTCGCAGTTCTCGAATACTTCGTGAACAAGGCAAGTCACGTCTATATCTTCCCGCAGTGCCCGTGTCGAGCGCTCGCTAATTGCAAGAATTATGACCAATCCCTCGGATGCATGGCCCTGGGCAAGGGGGTCCTGAGGATGAAGACCTTTGGGAGGATCGGTACCAAAGAAGAGGCATTGGAACGTTCGCGACAAGCTGTTGCGGCTGGTCTCCTGCCTTCTCTGGGCAGAGTCAAATCCGATACGATAGTCTATCATGCTCTGCCTGAACAGGGTGATCTGATGCACATCTGCTTCTGTTGCCCCTGTTGCTGTATCGAGGGCTCTAGCAAGCACTCGCCAAGGTATCTGAGAGAGTGGCATCAGAAGATGGAGGGCGTGTCCGTCACGGTCGATAAGGATCTCTGTAATGGATGCGAGCTCTGCCTCGAGGTGTGCATATACGGGGGGATGGAGGTCATCGACCACGTAGCCGTAATTGACCGGGAGGGCGAGGATCGCTGCAGAGGCTGCGGGAGGTGCGAGAGAGTGTGCCCGACTGGAGCGATAACCATTACCATAGAGGAGGATGGTGTGGATAGGATGATTGCTCGCATAGAGTCCTACGTTGACGTCAGTTAGGCGGATGCCAGGTTGTCGGTTGGTTGTGGAGAAGCTCTCGACGTATGTGTTTTCTTGGGTATGGAAATGATTGATGACAAAGCTGTAGTGAACCAAGATAATTGCTTAGGTTGTGGTAGATGCGAAAGCACTTGTCCTAACGAAGCCATCTCGATAACGATTACAGATCTTAGTTACGTTGATAAACTAATTAAAGAATTAGAAGCTCATGTAGATGTAACTTAAATCCATGCTTTTATTTTTAAGATAACTCTTCATGACGAAATTGCAATTTATAGAGGTTATAGAATTCTCCTTCTTATGCAAGATTTAGTTAAAAAGTGAATCATTATATCTTTTGAGAATCTCCCATCTTCCTTCGTTTCTAATTGTGGCAACTTGATGGGTTTTTATAACTCCTAAAATCTCATTCATATTACATTTTTCCGCAGAATAAGTACATAAGAGAATCATCCGATAGTTTCCTACAATGTTATTTATTTCTTCTTCATAAGCCGAAAAATCTTTCCAGTCCTTTTTTTGAACCCATACTGTATTGCCTATTACTCTGAGCCCATTAAAACCCCGAGACATAGCATAATTATATTTTTTAATCCAACCATCAATAACTTTCTGGAAATTGAATTCTCCATCTTTAAGATACCAACCTGTATAGGGAAAGATTTCTATTTGCCCTTTTTTTAAGAATTCATTAAAATTTTTTATTTCAGAGTTTAGTCGCTTTTTAACTACTTTCTCATTAAGATCTTCTGATGTAACACAGACGCAAAATTCATTGTTTTCTAGCCCTTTTTTGATATACGGTATTATTATATCCATGAGATCTTCTACTTCTCGATAAAAGTAACACATGTGTGTCCCCCATGGAAAATTGTAATCTAAATTAATATCTAATTGTATCCCCTTTATATCCTTTATAGTTTGGTAATATTTAACTAAAATTTCTTTTATTTCAAGGAATTTAGCAGCACTCTCCTCAGAAGATTCATAAAGCACCTTATATAAATTCTCGAAATTTTTAAGTTCTTCTTCAATTTCTCTTAAAATCGTTTGGAAGATTTTTGGAGATATCTGTTCATCAATAATTACCACAGAAATCATAAGCTCTTCATGGTTCACCCTCTGCATTTTACTTGGTACTCTAAATTTTAAATTAGCTGTTTTAAATGTTTCATAGTCATATATAAAGAAATCTTTTTCATCTAAATTTAGATGCTTAGGAATAGTTTTAAGATCATTAAATACAAAGTCTTCTGGAATTTTCAAAACATCTATTGGTCCCCTAAAAATGTTAAAATGACTAAGAATTAATACCCTCAAATTTTGTCATTCTTATTGATAATTTCTAACATGAAAATTGGATTATTGAATAAATAGTTTTTTTAATATTTAAGAATTTATTTTCATTCAGCAATACCTAAATTTGAGAGAATATTATTTTTAAAATTTAAATATTGTCCTAATAATATTCATAAATCTAAAATATAAATTTATAATTTACAATATTGTATAAAGAATAATTTATGCCTTAAGAATAATTTATACCTTGAGAAATTCAGCCACAACAAATATCTAATATACGATCTGCTTTATCTAACCCTACCCTTTCTACTAGATTATAAGTAGCTTTCCAGCCACCAAAATGTAGTTGTTCTCTAGGCTCTGGCCAAATTTCCGCTAAACGTTCGATTACATTTTTATCTTTTTGACCTTGAACCTTCTTTATTTAAAATAAAAATCTTAATTGGAGAGAGAAAAAAATCTTAATTAGACGAATTTCATCGTAGAAGGTTCTCAAAATTTCAACAGAAAGCCCATAGTTTTATTGGTTTTTTAATTATTTATTTCCTCTTTGCTCCGATCATCCAAATTATTGCCACGCATGGCTCCTTAAATGAGTTAACCCACGTATGTGGTGTTCCAGCTTGGATAAAACAATCGCCCGTTTCTAACAATCTTCTTTCTCCTTTATCCAGCACCAAATACATTTTACCTGAGATTATATATCCATAATCGATAGTGTCAGTCGTATGTCTTCCCGGCTGCTTACGATCCATTTCAAAACCAGGTGCTTTTCTTTCGTATTCTAATATAAAATCATCTGGGTCATGTCCTTTCCTAATATAACGTGAAAATGTTTTAGAAGGTGGATATGTGATTTTTCTAAAACGAACAGATCCTGGAATTGTTGGTATAAAAGAATCCATGCTCACAGTTATATCTGTATCATCCATAGGTATCGTTGATATTTCATTTGAAGCCCAAATTTCATCCAGAAATTCAATCTCGGGAATATCGTCTATCTGTACTTTCCGTTTAGTTTCACCATCATGTTTAAATACCGCGTTGCCATTATTATCAAATCCGGTAACAACTCTTCGCATAAATATTATTCACCCTTGAATATTACTAAATAATTTCTTCTTTTATTGGATTTGAATGTTACAAATAAGTCTAATTTGTTTTTAAAATTATCTAGTGATTTAGAGTAAGATACACTTGAATATAATAAAACTCAAGATTTTAGATCTTTTTACTTTTTTCAATAGAAGCATTGCTCAATTTTTATTTATCCTATCAGCTTATTCCGTTTCCAATGAAACCAAAGATCTCCTAGCAATTGGGCGGTCCCAGGTATTAGGGCAATATAAGCACCCAAAATGACATATATTATTGAAATCGCAATATACCAGATGAGCGCACTCCTTAGAAATGATCTTATTGGATCCATACCAAACATTGGATATAATAGAATGATGCTAAGAACATTTATCGCAATGATGATAATCATTGAGACTAAAGCGTCAAAGGTAAAGCTCTGGGGAAATTGAATATACCATATAATTGCTAAAATTATTGCCACAACATTGCATAGGAAAATCCATATCATAAAAATTGGAATAAAATTTTTTGGAGCATCCTTTCTTTCAAGTGTCATAATATCATGAAGGAGATTTTGATTTAAAAAAGTTGATATTATAAATAATTCGATATTTTCTATAATTTGTATTAAAATTCTATTGGTAAGAAATTGATTATTTATATTTTATACTTATTTTTTTCAATTCGAGTTAGTTCTGAAATTGATTTTTAGGGAAAATTAATATTTTTTAATAGAGAGTTTTTAATTTTCAGTTTTGGTTAGTTGAATTGTGAACTGATAAATAAGAAAAAGTTTTGGAGAGTGTTTATAGTTAAATGACTCGATATGTTATAATTGGTGGTGGACCAGCAGGAGCTACTGCTGCGTTGGAAATCAGGAAATTAGATCAATCAGGAGATATTTTAATTATCTCAGATGAAGATTACCAATTTTATAAAAGAAGTAAGATTATTAATTTAATTTCGGCGAGTTGCACGGAGGATGAACTTTTTCTAAAAGGCAAGACTGTTTACGATGAAAATAACATTAAGTTTATTAAAGGGTATATTAAAAAGGTTATTCCAGAAAAAAATCAAATTGTATTAGAAAACGGGACTCTTTTTAATTATGATTACCTATTAATAGCCTCCGGTGGAAATCCTATTATATTGCCGTGGAAAGGAGTAGATCTTGAAGGTATACATACTTTATATAATCTTGAAGATGCTAAAAAAGTTGCAAAACAAGTTTGCGATGCTAAACGAGTAGTAATAATAGGAGGGGGATCAATTGCAATGAAAGCGATTCAAAATTTTAAGAAAGTTGGGTTAGATATATCGATTATTGAAAAAGCTAGTCATTTATGGCCTATTGGTTTTGATAGGAAAGTTGCTCGAATTTTAGAAAAAAAGATCAAAGAGAATGGGATTAAGATTTATTTAAATGAAGAGGTTGTTGAATTTAGAGGCGAAAATAATAAATTAATCTCAGTTGTTTTAAAGAGTGGGCGACAAATTGTGGCAGATTTAGCTGTTGTAACAATAGGTATGAGACCTAATATTGAATTTCTTGAAGATAGTGGTATTAAGGTTGATAAAGGAGTCCTTGTAGATATGTATATGAAAACAAATTTCCCAAATATATTTGCTGCTGGAGATGTTGCTCAAATATATGATCCTCTTTATGAAACACAAACACTTCATCCAACTTGGGGAAATGCTAAAAGACAAGGAAAAATCGCTGCAAAAAATATGGTTGTTGGTAATGTAGAATATAAAGGGACGATACCGATTCAAACCATTAAAATTTTTGGATTTACTGCCATTGCAGTGGGTATCACTCACTCGAAGAAAAATTTTGATGAGATATCTTTAGTTTCATTTGAAAGAGAAATGACGAGAAAGTTTGTACTTAAAAACAATCATTTAATAGGGGTATTAGTATTAGGAAAGGATATTAATAAGAAAGCTTTAAAACCTATTTTAAAAAAGGCAGTTTTCGATCAAGTAATTCTTCAAGATTTAAGGAATCTTCTTTTGGAAGAGGATATTAATTTTAATGTAATAGTAGACGAGATCTGTTAAAAGTCTTGTCTTGTTTATTTGCTCGTATTTATTTTTTCTCAATATTTATACTTTTATTTCATAGGAAATTTTAAGTTTAATATTTTTTCTAATTTATTAAATTACCAATCTAATAAATTAGAGCTTTTTTAATTTTTCTTGCTTCTTTCACACAATATTAGCTTGAGAAGTTCAGAGTTTGAGAGGTTCAAAGCAATGAACCATATTAAATATCATTATAAAAGCAGTATTGGACTTTAAGGGATTTTAGAGAGTTTATTTTCTAATCTTTTTTCCATTTTTTCCAGTTCATTTTTCACAGTTTCTAATTTTTCTTTCTCGGATTCTAATTTTGATTTATCTAGGTTTAATTCTGCTTTTTTTAGGGTCAATTCTGTTCGTTCAATGTCAATTTTTTGACGCTCTTCATTAAGTTTTTCTTGTTCTTCTAACAAATTCCCTTTTTCCACTTCTAATTGTTCCCATTTTAATTTCAAATTGTTTCTTTCGGCTTTAAGATTTTCCCAGCCTTCTTTTAAATTTTGCTTTTCTTCTTCAATTTTCTCCATTTCTTTTATTAAATCTTTTTCTCTCTCGTTAATACTTTTCCATGTTTTCATTTCATCGGAAAGTTTTCCAAGTTTTATTTCCATCTTGTTTAATAAATCGTTAAATGTTTGCATCATGTTAAAATCAACGACTTCTACTTCTTCATACTTTTCTAGCATCTCATCAAAAAGTTCTGTATTATTTTGAAGGTCGGGGTGGTTAAGATAAAGTAAGAATGTAGTGATTGAAGTTTGGGTGTTTTCATGTAGATTTGATCCAAAGGGACTGTTTAATAATCTTTCAATTCTATTTCTTAAATCTTCAATGGCTTTACCATAATTCACAATTATAGGTTGTTTCGGTTTTTCTATCGGCTCTTTCTCGGGTTGACTTGGTAATGTTATTTTCTCAATGGGACCTACCTTTCCTATCTTCACACTGAGTTCATCCAATTTACGAGCTATTTTTTCCATATGTAGAAAATCGTCAACTTTTGCATTATAATAAAGTCCCACAATTTCTTCGACTTTTTCCGGATCTTCTTGGAGTTTTGGATGATTAAGGTACCAAGCGAGACTCATAAGCTGTTGTTCAGTTTTTGGATGAAGACTGAGCCATTCTTTACCTTTCTTTTCATTTACTTCTTTTATTATAGAAGAGATTTTCTCCATAATTTCTCATCTCAATTTAAAAAACTGGTCTTATAAGGTTATAAATAACTCAGAGTTTTTTCAATTTTTCTTGTTCCTTTCGCTTCTTTTTTTCTAGTTTTTTCTTTTCTTTTTCGAGCTTTTTTCGCTTTTTTGCTTCGAGCTTTGCTTCTTTTTCTTTTTGTTTTCTTTCTAGTTTTAACCTTTGAACTTCCTGCTTTTCTTTTTCAATAGCTTCTAGTTCTAGTCTTTCCTTTTCTAATCGTTCCCTTTCTAGTCTTAGAACCTCTTGCTTCTCTCTTTCAATTTTTTGTAATCTTTCTCTTTCTAATTGTTCTTGTGCTTGTCTTTCTTTTTCTATACGAATTCGTTCAAGCCGTTCTCTTTCTTTTCTTTCCTTCTCCTGCCTTTCTCTCTCCTTTCTTTCCCGTTCTAATCGTTCTAGTCGTTCTTTCTCTAATCGAGCTTTTTCTATTCGCTCTCTTTCCAATCTTTCTTCCTCTTCAATCTTGAAAAGCCACTTATTTATTTTTCGAAGTAAGTCTCCTTTTTCTTTTTCAGGTAATCCAAAACCTGGTTTTTTTTTGATATAAATATTAGCATATTTACTCATTTTCCAGATTTTTTTCTGGTGTAAAGTCGTTGCGCTCACACCCATTTGTCGTGCAGTTTCCCTCGCGAGTTCAAAAGCCTGTCCAATGGACCGCATTTCGTAATTTTCTTCAATTACTTTTTTTAAATATTGAAGTATTTGTTTAATATCTGGTTTAGGTCGAGGGGGTAATGATTTATGTTCGACCTTTTTAGATTTTAAAGTTTCTAGTTTAAATGATTCTTGTTTGAGGTCTCGTATTTCTGGAGGTTTAATATCAGAAGTTGGGATTTTGATTTGCTCCCAGTCTGAGGGAGGTTCTACAAGTTTCGGTAATACTATGGGTTCTATTTTTGCTTTTCTCTGAAATTGTATTGGCCAACTGATAAATGCATAAAGTCGATCTTCTGCCGAAACAAAGATCGATTCTTTAGACGGCTTTTTAGTTTCAGCACCTACCCTTATCGGAGAGATTGGTGGTATACTCGACCTTAAACTTAAATACGCTTTTTCTATGATAGAGAAGAGATACATGGGATCAAACTCAAGTTCGGAGTAAGTATTTCTTAAAGTTCCAATATTATATTCAATTATGCTAAGATTTGTGGGAGATAATGTTTCCTCTAACAATCTATCTGCCCCAAAATCAATTCCATCTAATCCTGCTGTTGGATCGAGGTAAGAAAGTTTGGCTTTCATTTTATCAGAAACTAATATTTGATTATAATAGTCCCAGTGTGAACTTAAAATCTTATGACCTTCATTTGAGATCTGGTAGGAAACATCTGTGCGTACTTTTTCCATCATTTCTAAGAAAATATCCTTTTTAGGGATGAAAACATTTCGCATCAATACACCTTTTATAAATGTTAAGTGATCTTCTGATTTGTTGGACAAATCAATAGGGATTTTTATCACTTTTTCTGCTATAATTACGTCGCGATCATCTTCTAAAGTGACATTTCCTGAAGTAGCCATATGATCATAAACAAAATCTGATAACACTAATCCTGTTAGGATTCTAGTATCAGTTATATATTTACCGGATTCTAATTCAAATTTGAGGAAATAACACCCTAAGCCAAATAAGTAATGAAGTGTTCCTTGTTTGGTTTCAATTGAATAATCATAATTACTGAAAAATAGAACTGTATCCGTCTCTATGTTTGAGACAGGATGATGGACATAGTTTCCTAAGGTGGGATACCCTAATAAATCACCCCAACTTGGAATCATAAAAAGCGAGTAATTGGGATATAATTTACTTTCCATCTTCAGTTTTTCAAATCTTTCTTTTTCAAGTCTCTCTTTTTCAAGTCGTTCCATTTCAAGTCTTACTTTTTCAAGTCTTTCTTGTTCAAGTCTCTCTTTCTCAAGTCTTTCTTGTTAAAGTCGTTCTTGTTCAATTCTTTCCTGTTCTAATCCTACTTTTTCAAGGCTTTCCTTTTCAGACTTTTCTTTCATAAGAGCTTCTAATTCACGAACCTCTTTTTCTAATTTTTCTAAATCCGAGTCATCATCATTATTTTTTTCAATCCCCATAGCATCAACTCTAATAGCAAATTGTTATTAAAATAATTTTAATCAATAACTATCTCTTTAGAATAATAAAGTTCATACTTTTATAGTCTTTGGATTTTAAGAAATATAATTTTTTCTTCTAAGGCCAATTGAATAATTTTAATGAGGAGATGATAAGAATTTTTTTAAGTGAGCGAAACAGTTAAGATCATTATGACAACTCTTAATATTCTTCCTATGATTACTGGCTTTGTTTTGTTCACTTTAGCTTTAATACATGCGTTATTGGATGGTAAGATCAACCGTGTGCAGCGAGTTTTGATGCTATTAACGCTTTTTTTCTATGGAATTTTATTGGAGTATATTGGAATCGTTGCTGGGCATCATTATTATGCAGTGGAACCCGTTATGATTTTAGGAGTGGTTCCTTTATCTATTCCATTATCTTGGGTGGGAATTATATATAGTGCGATGATAATTGGTGAAAGACTCGAGTTATCGCTATGGAATCGCATTTTAACGACTACTTTACTTTCATTAAGTTTAGATTGGGGTATGGATCCTATAGCGGTCGAATTAGGGTTATGGACCTGGACGCACGAAGCAGGTTCATTTTTTGGTGTTCCCAGTTTTAACTTTATAGGTTGGTTTTTTATTCCTGTTGTGTATTTAGTAGCTTATAATTTTCATTGGAATAAAGAACGCAACAAACTAGAACTCCTTTCAATAAGTCAGATTGATAAGCATGTTTCTTTAAAGCGTAGGCTTTATACTTTATTTTTAGTGATCCCCATAGGATTAGGTTTTCTAATATTAATAGGCTTAATAACTATAATACCGATAATATATAATTTACCGTTTGTTATTGTAGTAATTTGGGAAATTTTTACGATAGTATATGCATCTTGGATGGTTTTAAGAAACAGAGATAAATTATATCGAAAGTTCTGGTATGATCTAATCCCTCCCATTATTATTTTGTACATCGGGTATAGTTATGCTGTTCTCGGATTCTCTATTGGTCAATCGATATTAGCATTATTTATGTGTATAACACCAATTCCATTGCTGTTAGTGTTTATTTTTAATTTACGATCTAAATCAAAACAATTAAAAGGTTAGCTTCAGATTAGAGACGTATTGGGTGAGAAACTTATCAAAAAAAATAATATTCCTTTTTTTCTTCGAATGAAAGTTAATTTCTAATTTATCCATTCTAAAAAAATTTAAGATTAATAATTAAATAAATTGGGTTCTTAATAGAATTCAAACAATCTATAAATTATCTATCTATAAATTTAAAGTAAAGCTTTAATTTCATGTATTCTGAGCTTGAAGGTACGGAAAATGGTTTGTATACAGATATCTTAAAAAATTCTACAAATTATAAAGAGCTCTTAAAGTTTGAAAATTTTAATGCGTATCTTACTAAAGCATCTATAATTAAAATTGGTAAGGTTCTCACCAATTTTATCCAAAATACAAAATACGATAAAATATCCCGCATACTACCAATCTTAGTATCTTCTGAAATCGAAAAGGTTCGACTTTTTGATTTGATAAAAGCAAGGATTCAAGGTAGTAGATTAATATACGTCCCAAATCCACCCGAGACAGTAGGTATATTCTACCACATATATAATTGTTTATTTGAAGAACTCGGATTATCTATTCTTGAAGAAATCTCAGAAAGAATTCAAACTCAAAACGTTAGAAGAACTCGATGTGTAAATGCACTTACTTCTTATCTTCATGATGAAAAGAAAAAAGATGCAGTAATTCGATGGTTTATGGGCCAAGAATTATCAATCAGCGATAAGAGGATCTTGGGTTTTGAAACAGATATAACTGTGGGTGATGATTCGCTTGAAATGATAAAATTAATAGGTAGTTTCTCGAATGAAGTTATCCTACTTTATTTTGATGATATAGAATTACCCTATGAGAAATATGGACAATTTGCTGAAAGAAAATTGTTAGAAACCCTAAAAAAATTACATCGTGAAGTAAAACAGCTAATTATCATCATAATATGCTTAAGAAAATCATGGCCTAAAATATTAAGCCTTGCAGATCAGTCCCTCAGCTCAATTTTAGGACCAGAAATGGAATTTTATGATTTTTCTCAATTAAAAATATTTATTACAAAAGCAATGGATAAATATTGGTTGGAAAACGACATAAAACCTCCAATAAACCAATATTTTCCTCTTAATGAAAAAATAATTAATGACTTTTTTGAACAGTCCGAAGGAGATATTAGAACTTTCTTAAAAATATATTTAGAAGCGATTGATAAAATAATATCTGATGAAATATAGGTATAATTTTTAAGATTAGTTGAACATTCTTTGAGTCGTTATCGAATATTAAAGCCAGAAATTCAACCTATCTGATCTTAACATTTATTTTAATTGCTTGTACTTTTTATGAATTCTAATAAGATGTTTGCTAGTTCTTCACCTTTCTCTTCCTGTAAGAAATGTCCTGCTCCTTTAATAGTGGTGTGAGGTAACCCTTTTGACCCAGGGATGCGAGTTTGAAATTCTTCATCTCGACCGCGAGTCACAGGGTCCATATCACTGAAAGTTGTTAAGAAAGGTTTATTCCAATTGTAAAAGACCTTTTTCCAAGCTTTGTGATTTTCTTTAAGTTGAGAAGGTACCAAACTGGGCATGATTCTGGCACCTGCTTTATAACTATCATCAGGAAAAGGGGCTTCATAAGCAGCTAAAACATCTGGAGCTAGCTCAATCTCCGTCCCGTTTTGAATAATTTCACCTATTGGAAATTCTGGAGCAGTTTTAGTATAAGCCACCCACCGTATAAATGGTTTGATGGACTTTTTAGATGAATCTTTATCTTCTTCTGTACCTTCAGAATCACTAACTTTCCCTTGTCGCTTGACTAAGAAGCGAAATAGAGGAGGAAAGATTAAATTTGTTAATGTACCAAAATCCGGTAAAGCAGTATTGGTAGCTACGATTCTTGCGAACCTATCTGGTTCATTAGCAACAACTCGAAGTCCTATTAATCCACCCCAATCATGGCAAAATAAGGTTATTTCAGTTAAATCAAGCTTTTTAATGAATTCTGTGAATACATCTACTTGCATTTGATAACTATAATCTTCCATACGGATAAATTTATCAGAGCGTCCAAATCCTACTAAATCGGGGGCAATAATATGATGTCCTGCTCCGGTTAAAATTGGAATCATCTTGCGATATAAGTAGCACCAAGAGGGTTCTCCATGCATCAGTACAATAGGTGCTTTTTCTTTATTTCCTTCTTCCACATAATGAATTCTTAAACCTTCAATTTCGATATAATGAGGAGCATAATTATATCCGGATAAATTTTCAAATCTACTATCTGGGGTTCTAATTATTTCACGATTCATTTTCATCATTGAGTTTAAATAATTTGAATTTCAAATTATCTAACTATTTACCTATCTTTTTAAGTTTTACTATCCTGTCTAAAAATTTGCCTCAAAAGTTATTAAATAAAAACAATGCATAAGATTATACTTAATACATAATTTTATAAAATTTTAAAGCGCGATTCAAATTTTTGAGAAGGTAATACAAAATGGCTAAAAGTGGTGCTATTTTAGGTATAATAGGAATAATTTTGGGAGCAGGTGGTTTAGGATTAGGAGGTTATATGTGGATATCCCTATCAAGAGTAGAAAATCAAGTGAATAATATTTCAGGACAATCTACATGGTATAAATACAATGAGAGTAATTTTGAATCTGATCCAGCCTTTACCTACTTACCGTTCTTTGGTTTAACTATTGAGTTTGAACTTGGATTCAATGAATCAGTATATTTTAATTTCATGGCAATGACTCATTTAGAACCGGCTGTAGGATGGTCACAAATGTATGCATATTTCAGAGTAGATGGTGTTATTGATACCACCCATTATGCTATGGTAGGACTTTATAATGGTCAGACTGCTTCTCTTATGATAACTTTACAACATAAAAGGTATGATTTATCTCTCGGAGAGCATAATGTTACTGTAGTTATATATGGAACTTCAACAGGTAATTACATTTACCATAGTTCCTTGTTTGTTCAGGAGTTTTCTGTTTAAATTATAAAGTTAATATTTTTTTTCCAATTTTATTTTTAATTTAGAATTTATATCTTAAGATTTGAGTAAAAAATAGTTTACTTCACAAAATAACAGGTGAAGGGAAATCGTTTCTTAACACTACAATTTCTCCTAAATCTATATTATGTTCTGTTAGCCAAGATTCGGGTAGTGCGATTTTCATTTGTTCCTTATCTTGTTCCCCGAAATCGAGAAGTTCTTTTAGTCTTAAGCCACTTTTGCTTGTGCTTGTTTGATAAAAGCAGTTCATTAATTTAATTATTTGACTAATATATTCCTTATCGACATATTGGTATGTTTTATTAACAAACGATTGAATTATATCTTGTAAAAGCCAATAATTACTCACAATTTCTTGGAAATATGGGATTAATATGAATTTATCCAAGAATCTCTTTTTCGGAGTAGATTGAAGAAGATTGCTTATTTTGATATATCTCCCAGGTTGTAAATTATATTTTTTGATAGTTTCTTCGTTAGTAACAACTATATTCTCAAAATTTTTAATACTAGCAGTTACTTTAGCTAGATACCAACAATATTTCCGAGAGATTATACTTTTTTTCAATCCAATTCATATAATCATGCTTTAGATATTTAAATTTATACAATTTTTGTTTCCTAACCCCTCACTTATTTACCCTATGTTTAAAAATTCAAGGTGATTATTGTTTACTGATGGCAGATATTAATGAAAGCTCGGCTACTGTAGGAGAAATAATGACTCCCTATGTTATTATGCTAAAGAGAGATGCTAAGTTCAAAGAATTGGTTGATAGATTACAAAAACATAATATTTCGGCAGTTTTTATTGAAGATACAACTAAAGAGGAGTATTTCATAGTTACTAAAACCGATGTGATTAATTTTCTAAATAGTGGTGGCGTGAATGAACAAAAACTGGCGGAAGTTCCAGTTGAAAAACTCATGCAAGGTCCGATTGATCTGATAGATGTTGATATGCCGATTGACACGGTTATTCGGTTTATGATTGAGCACGGTTATAAGCGAGTTTTAATAGGAAAGGATAACAAACCAGTGGGGGTAGTTTCAACCAAAGATATCATGCTCTGGAATAATACCTATTTTAAACCATCAAAACCTCAAATATTACTGATTATGGATAATTTAAACAGTATTTTTATCGCGAAGCATATTTTTAAAGAAAATCTTGAAGATGATGTTCATAATGGATTAATGGATGCTTATGGGGGCGCTTTAACTTCAATTTCAGCAATAACTGATGAAGTTATTAAACAATCTGGTTCTATGCGCCAGTTGCTTAAAGATAAACGATCAATTCTCTTTGAACCATATAAGGGAATTACAGGAGTTTTGATTAGTGATTATAATTCGATTGATCTGCGGCGAAAGCTTAAAATTGCAACTAAAAAGTTCTATGAACTTCACTCAAAAAGAATTGATTCTAGACATAGTGAAGAAAAAGGTATCAATAAGATTCTTAATATTGAGCCTGTTGTTCCCATCTTTAAAGAAGATGATACTGAATAGAATAAAGATTAAAGATTTATAACGATATCTCCCGAGCATTTTTCACGAGAATTTAACATACACTTATTAATTTCAGGTTCGATGGTATGGTCAATTCCTAAAGCATCTAACCAGCAACTCACGCGATATAATACACCGCATTCATACGCTTTCTCAAATCCAAACATTTTCATTCCATTGTAGGCAAAGCAGCGATTCATTTCCCAATGCATCCGATTATTTTCAGGGAAGTTATAAGTAAAGTCCATAAAATCCCCTTTTAATATGCTAAAAGCGTTATCGATAAAATTTTTTAATTGTTCAGTCGTTGTTATTTTCAATTTTTCCATACTCATTGCCTTTTGTATTCTTTGCATTTCAATTGTTGAGAGCGTTTTAATAGACGCTTTATTCAGTTTATTAGCAGCATCAATACCTAATTCGCGGGCACAGTTAAAAAACCAGGAGCCATCGTGAGTCATCCAGCATTTAACAAGAAGCTCTTTTAATTGCTTTTTATCAAGCTGATCAAATAATGTCATCTTATTAATAAATATGAGTTAACAATTTAAAAAAGAGTTATTTTTTGGTATAAATCTAGAAATTAGAGCTTAATGTAAAATAATAAAAAAAATGGATTAAAATTAAATTTTAATATTATAGAATTCTTTTAAAAGAACTGGTTTCCGCTTACATATGTATTAGTAGCAAGAGTAATACCAAAGGGGCTCTCATTGAATAAACAAGTATTGCCAACAACAGTGTTATTAGTACCACCTCCAAGCCAGATCCCATAACCTATAATGATCGTTGGAACCACAACATTATAACAGCCATTAGACTCAATAATATTATAATCCCCATCTACATAGATTCCTGCATATACACCATATCGGATGTAATTTCCTAAAATTATATTATAATCTGTCTGAATAAAAATTCCCCATTGATCAAACAAATATATATGGTTATTACTTATACTGTTATAATGGCTATAGGATTCAGCATAAATTCCAGCAAATCCAGTGTTATTTATTAAATTTCCATCTACGAAATTATTTGCTCCCGTTAAGTAAATTCCTTGAGAAGAAAAGTCATCAATCACGTTATCGTAAATATGTGCTCTATTTCCGCCAGCTTGCCAAATAGCATAATCAACCAAGTAAAAATAGCATTCACTTACCCAAATATTATCTGAAAGAATATATATTCCCCGACCTGTTGTATTTGAATCACCTATAATGTGCACATTCCTAATATAAATGGGATTATTATTCGCTTCGTTTATCCTAATTATATTAAGACTTAATAAAGTAACTTCAGTTGCATCTATTTTTATATTCTGTATAGTCAATGATTTGGCATTTGTAATATCAAAAGCTTCTTGATTATTTGTACATTTTATAACCGCGCCTGCTCCTTGAATAATATAATTCCCTCCACCATTAATTTCAATTGTACCATTTAAAGTTATATTATTTGTTATTGTGATTATTCCATATCCTGTCCCAATCGCATCTAGTGCATTCTTGATTTCTAATTCTGAGGAAACTGGATAATCTATTCCTTTCGATCCTTCCTCTACTTGAAGTAAATTCAAAAGTGAAAATACTCCAAGTCCTAATCCAGACGCTCCAATAATTAATGCGATAATTCCTAATACAGTACTTTTTGCCATAATTTTACATCTCTATTTTGTAAATTGAATTAATTATAAAAGAATTATAATTAAACCTTTTTGCATATAAACTTATTAGGAATGTAAAAAGAGAGGGATTATAAATAAAGACTGGTATAGAAATAGTAGATTAAATTAAAAAATCCCGGAATTAATTTTTAACTTAAGTCCGTGTAAAGACCATTTTAGATGCGGAAATATGCAGGATTCTAAAACTAAAATCCATTTAACTCTACTGGGTGGAGTTGATGAAGTAGGAGGTAATATCGTATTACTCGAAGATTTAGGATACAATGCAAAAATTTTCTTGGATTTTGGCGTTAATATTAAAAAGTTTAAAAAACAATATGATATAAGGGAGCATCCTAAATCTATCGAAGAATTAATAAATTTGGGCTTAATTCCAAACGAAAAGCTCATACCCATAGATAATTTGTATACAAAGCAAGTTGGCATCTATAGGCAGAAAAAATCCGACCAAGAAACACCTTCAAATTTAGATGCAGTATTAATTTCTCATCCGCATAAGGACCATTTCTTAGGATTATCCTTTATAAACCGTACAATTCCTATTTACGCAGGCGTTGTCACCAAGAAGATTATCAAGGCATTTTATAGGTCAGCTAGGCGTACGTTAGAAAATAATTTTAAAGGATTAAATTGGCATACGTTTAGAACAGGGAATATTTTAAACATTAAAGGAATACATATTGTTCCTTATCATGTGGATCATTCAATTCCTGCGGCATATGGCTTTATAATCTACAGTTCAGCAGGTCCTATTGTGTATACAGGTGATTTTCGAATGCACGGACCATTATCACGAATGACAGAAGAATTTCTTGAAGAAATCGGCTCAAATAAGCTATATCAATCAGAAGCTAACAGAAATAAAAAGCAAGCAGAGCTAATTTCAAGCGGAGTTAAAATATTAATTTGTGAAGGAACGAAAATTGGTAAAGGAGTAGTTGAATCAGAAGAAACAGTAGAAGCTAACCTGGAACGCCTATTCAAAAAAAATCCATTTAATTATATTTTGGTGAAGTATGATCGGATTGATTGGGATCGATTTAGGACGTTTTCCCATATCGCTAAGAAGCATGGTTGGAAATACATTATTACAGAAAGGGATGCATATTTTTACTATCTCTTAAATAAAGGCGCGATATATGAAACAATGATGGATCCGAACATTATTGAGGATGAGCATATATATATCTTGAAAAGTGGACCTGTAAGGTATCCATGGCAAGAAAAAATCCGACAAGCAATATACATCCAGAATCAGGATGAGCGGTTTCTTAAATATGATGATATAAAAGATTTGGAAAAGAATTATTTCATCTTTATTACGCACCTTTATGATGATTTGATGAATAATTTAAATCTTAGCCTAAGAGGATTGTTCATTTCTTCCAGTATTGATCCTTATGTAGAAGAATTTTATGATAACACGAATCAAATATGTAATAGATTATTAGAGATTGGTATACCAGCTTATCGGATTCACGCGTCCGGCCATGCAACATCTCACGATCTAATAAATTTCATAAATCAAATTGAACCAGAAATTCTTATACCAATCCATACCGACCATGCTTTTTTTTTCAAGAAGTTCTTTCAAAAGTTAGGAATAAAGGTAATAATTCCTGAATTAAACAAGTTAATAGAAATTTAATTACTTAATGTTAATTCAGTAGATTTAAAATTTTATTCTTTTGTAGCTTTCTGCTCAAATTTTTCAAAAATTTCTTCAGACTTATTTCTGATTCTCATAGCTTTAAACTCGAGAAGGAGCTCTTTAGTAATGTTGAGTTGTTGGTGAAGTAAAGCATTTTCTGTTAAAGCTAAATTAATTGCGTCAGAATAAGTTTTGCTTCCACTTCGATCTTTTAATGCATCTAATTTTGCTTTCACAACTTCGCTAATTTCAACTGTTGGCATATATTAGTATATTGGTAATTATGTAATTTAAATTTTTACATTCTTACTATATTCTAGCTATAACGGTTTCACTGTAGTTTAGTAATATTTAAATAGTAGTGTTGCTGTAATTATGATG
>JBHLJZ010000056.1:0-24358 GCA_048887165.1 Candidatus Hodarchaeota archaeon
GAGACGAGCGCACCCGTAGAAGACGGGGTTGGTGAGGTGGGGGTGTACGCAGGGAGCTTTCGGGCGACCTGTTTAGCCTGCCGCTCTCAACAGCGCGAGTGTGTGGCATTTCGAAAGAGGAGCTCTGGTTCAGGCTTAGGGCGCCGTAGGTTTGTGTTGTGAGATGGTAAAGATTGGAATGGCATTAAACGAGATGGATGAGATGAGAAGGAGTATGTTCGTGAGCAGTTTTTTTCTTTAATTTTTTCAATTTATTTTTTTATATACCGAAAAATTTCAGAAGAAATTTTTATAAATGAATAGAATGTATTAACTATTAATACTCGAGTCCAAAATCGAATAATCCCTTAAAGCGATTAAAGTTCAATGTTATCAATAGAAGGCTGGCTTTACGGCATTTCTGCGTCAGCTATTGTTATATCCGGAACTATTAGTGGATTGTTTTTTATTTACAAAGCAAAAAAATCAAATGTATCTCTTCTGCTTTTTTGGGGGATTGGTGCTATTTCCGGCTCGTTTGGATGGTTGGGTAATTTCTGTGATTTTATAACTATTTTACTAACAGAACAAAATATAAATAATCCCAATGGATTGGTTGGTATTTTAAGTTTTATATGGGTTGCTCCATATATACTCATTTCGGTGTATATCTCTGCAGAACTTCTGATACCTAGGAGAAAAAAGTATATCCTGAGTATTATTATTTTTTTATGTGTAATTTTTGAATTATTCGTTCTTTTCGATCCTGTAGGGACTTTTACATTCTTTTACCCTGAAAATTCTGGAGAGCACTTAATTGATGATCGTTTGGTGATTAGTTCCTTTCCAGGCATTATATTGTCTCTATCATTACCTATTGGAATAGCTTTCTCAACAGGATTTATATATAAAAGCACATTATTACAAGGTTTAATGAAGAGTAAATTTAGATTATTGGGAATCGCCGGTTTTTTAACCGGAATATGCGGAGTATTAGACAGTTTTATAAATCCCGGAATTGTGATAGTTTTTATTAGATTCGGTACTTTTACAAGTTTTTGGCTTAATTTTTATGGATTAAAGCCTATAAAACTTGCAAAACCTAAGAAAAAAAAAGTACCCTCCAAAAAGGAGGTTGAATTAGCTTCATATATACTACAAAAATCTAACTCAATAGAACAATCAGATGATTCAGTAACTTTTAGTATTGATTTAGGAAAAAATGTCTTAGTTTTTGTGAGTTATGCAACAACAGATACAGAGTTGTTTAAAATTCATGAAATTGCGAAATTACTTTCTGAATTGCCTGAAATTGATAATGTATTGTATTGGGAAGAACACATGGAAGATAACATTTTTGAATATATGGATGAAAACCTGGGTAAATGTGATGCAATGGTTTTATTTTGCTCTGAGAATGCATTAAAGTCAATCCCTGTTAAAAAAGAATGGACTGCAGCCGAAGCATTAGGGAAACCAATTATTCCTGTTTTCTATAATCCCAATCATATCCCACCTTTGCTTAGTTCACGATTAGGGCTCCAATTCGATTTTTACGATATGAAAAAAAACATCAGAGAGTTGCGTTATCTGCTTTTGAAAAAAATCGGAGGAATGAAAGAATAAATTTTTCTATCTTTGGAGTATGTAGCATTTCGAAAGAGGAGTTCGGGTTCAGGCTTAGAGCGCTGTGGGTTTGTGGTTGGGAGTGATGGTAAAGATGGGATTTAATCAATTGATGGATGCATAAAACGAGGTGGAGTAAGTTCGTGAGCAGTTTTTTTCTTTTTTATTCTATTGATTTATTACATTCTCTACAGAATGTGAGGACTAAAAAGCAAGAAAAGGAATAACCTTTTAATTTTTAATAAAATTAAAAGTGATACTTTTTTAATTAGAAACTATTTTTTCTTATTTAATGAACCTTCCCGCAATATTGTTTAATTTGGTTTTATTTGCGATTTTGATGGCATTTTTTTCTCAGAGTAAGATCGATTATTTTCCAATCGCTTTAATCATAGGAGCCATTGCGGTAATATCAATGCTCACGTATGAGAATGTTCAAGAGGTAGAAATTCTTGGTTTTATTAATTTTAACACGTTAATTTTCATATTTGCTATGCAGATCGTTATCTATTATGCAACTGATAACCGTGTTTTAGAGTATATCGCATTACAGTTGATTCATATTACAAAAGGGAATAATAAATTGTTTTTTTATATGATTTGCTTCTTTACAGCTATCATGGTCGCTTTTATCGAGGATTTAACCTTATCCTTGATATTAGCTCCATTGATCTATAGGACATGTAGAGCATTGGAGATACCTGCTGGGACTTATATGATGGGAATGACCATTACAATAAATATCGGTGCAATTCTCACGCCTATTTCAAGTTTAAAAAATTTGATAATTGGGAAGGAATTTGGGTGGGGTTTTGGCGAATATCTTGCCAATATGGGTATTTTATTTTTAATCACATTAATATCTACTCTTTTCTTGATGGATAGGTTCATTTTGAAAAAAGAAAAAAAACCGAGTGAAAAAAACAAACAAATTTTATTATCTATGGTTGATCCGGGAATTGTAATCCGGAATAAAACATATTTTTTAATGACAAGTATCATTGTTCTAGCTACTTTTATATTCATGTTCTTAGGATTCGAACCTGCCCTTGTCGCGATCATATCTGCTGCAATTCTTCTTCTAATTCACTCCAAAAATTCTAACTTCTCGGATCTTCGGAGTGAAATTGAGTGGAAAATCATTATAGTGTTTGCAATCTTGTTCATTCTGTCAAATTCTCTGTCGTATTTTGGCTTTTCAGAGTTTATTTCTACAACTATTGTTAATTTGATAAATAATAACATTTATCTCGCTGTGCTGATTACTTTAAGTATTTCTTCCCTCTTATCCGCGTTTCTTGCAGGTACACCGGTGACTATTATCCTTCTCCCAATTTTTTCGGCAATCATAGGAAAAGGATTTTTTCCTAATCCAATTATAATCGCTTTCATAAGCGGTGTTAATATGGCAGGAAATTTTTTACCGCAAGGGTCCGCATGTGATCTTCTCACTCTCTCAATTGCAAAAAAATATAAAGTTGAGAACTTAAATTATAAACGCTTGTTAAAAAATGGCGCTCTTTTCGCAACGATTCACTTCCTTCTTATTTTGGGATATACGATGATTTATACTTTAGTTTTAAGTTAAGAGATTAACTTTTTACAGTTTTTAGTTAAGATTTTCTAACTAGAATTACTGAGTGAAAAAAAAAGATAATTGATATAATTAGAATTTATCGTTTTATAAGATGAAATACATACATTTGCTCTGAACCATGCACATTTACGAGATCATATCCATTTTTTGTCATATAATCTTCAATATATGCTAAAGCTTTTTGGTAGAATCCCTTTTTTTCAAATTCTATTTTTTTAACTTCCAGGGAACTAGCATGACTTAACGAATGAGCAAGTAAATTTATAGAGATGGTATCAATCTTCACTTTTTATCTCCTTTTAAGTTTAATCTATATTTTATATTCTTATAACATTGTTACTCAGCTTAGATATAAAAATTTACCTTATTATAGCATTTAACTTGTCTAAGCTTATTTTCTGTTAATTGTCCTATTTTTTTATATCAATCTCATTATAGTTTGGCACTATCATGAAAGTATTGTACTAGAAACTATATATGGGTACTAATTCTATATAAACTTAATAAACAAAAATGAAAGTGAAAAAAATGAAGAGAAAAAATACTACAGAAAAATTAATTCTAATTAAACCAGTATACAATACTGTATTTAATTGCTTCTAATTCTAAATTATTTTTTATTCTTTTTCTATATTTTAAATTTTTAATCTAAATAATTACATAATTTCGAGAAATTACCTCTATTCTCTTGCTTTTAAGTATAGGATCAATCCTCCAAAACAAGGTACTAACCACACGATTAGGATCCAAACAAAGCTGTTCATATTCCTTTTTTTGGCATCTTTATAAATCCAAATTGTTATAAATGTTAGGATTAGAAACGGGATTATTAGAAATATAATAAGGAGTATTGTAATTATTTCAAATAATTCAACCATAATTATTACCTAAAATTTTTCATTCCAATATAATTTCATCATCAATTTTTTGTTCTAATCTTACAGGTTTCGTTTCGTCAAAAGGATTATCGCAAACCCAACAGGCATTTTCTAATTTGGTTAAAGCTTCAGAGCATTTTACACAATAAAAAATATTGCAACTAGGGCATACATAATTTAATCTCGCTATTTTGTTTTTACATACGATGCACAAACCTTTCTCTCTATAAAATTTGGCCTCTTCCACTGTAATTTTCGGTGGTCTTGTAAACATACTAATAGTATTTTTTATCTCATCCTTCCGAGTTTCAGATTCTCTTTGACGTTGCTTCGCGTAGAAATAAATTATATAACCTACTACAAGAATGAGAACAAAGATAGCAATAAAAATGAAAATTAGAACGACAATAAACAACGGCAAATTAAAGAAGAGAGTTAGTACGAGGAAAGTAGCAATTAAACCTATCATTACAAAAATTAACAATCGAATTAAAGGCTTGGAAAAGAATTCTGAATAACCAATTAAAGGAGATATTGCAATAAGAGAACCTATTATTACAAATAAAGAAGGTAAAGTACGAAAGACTGGATTTACGTTCTTTATAATTATCGCTTCAAATGCCCATCCTATCACAATAACAACAAATCCAATTGAAATCACTGATGAAATTGCTTGAAATTCCCTTTTTGACTTAATAGATGACCATACAAATAACATGCTTAACATGATTACAATTATAAATTCAAAAATATATAGATATAAGTAAAAATACAATATTATATAATTTACAATATCGAACGTCTCAAAAATAGCAATTAAATTACCTAAATAAAACCCTTCAAAATTGGTATCAATAATAAAAAAAAATAATCTTACTAATGCAATATTAAGCCAAAAAACTCCAAATCCATGCATTAAGAATCTTTCTTGTTTATCTTTCCCTTTTGCTCCTCGGTATATATATAAAACACTACACACTATTAATAAAAAAATAGCAAGACTTGATAAAAATCGCTCTAAAGGATTAAATATAGCAGGATCTACAATAAAAAATCACCCTTGTAAAAAACAATCTATTTATTCTTCTATATAATAAATAGCTTATAAGGGATTCTGATATTAAAAAATTTTGATATAGAGATGAATAATTTAAATATGTAAGAGACTTAAGCCTTTTTATTACAGAAAAATAGAAGATTCCAGTTAAATTTAATATAACCTTAAATAATTTAGATTCCAATTAAATCATGTGAATAAAGAAGTTAATCCAAATTTGACCTCTACTAATAGTTGAAATTATATAGCAAAAGTATTTCAATTATTTAACATTACAAATCGAAGGTGTTATAAGAATATAAGTTAACTATAGGCAATATGACATAAAAATATCAGAACTGAGACCAATGATTATATGGATATTAAATAGCGAATCCGGTGTAAAATTGCTTTATAAATCATTTTTGAAGACTGATGCTGATGAGGATATTGTATCCGGTTTTCTAACTGCTTTTCATCATTTTTCAATGATGGAGTTCCATCAATCGTTAGAATCTATTGAAATGGGAGGGTTAAGGTGGATTTATATACTAGAACAAGATTATAATTTACTTTTTGTAGCAGCTGATAATAAGCGGATAAAAACAGCAATGCTTATGGGAAGATTAAATGTAATAAAAAACGCTTTTATAAAAGAATATGAACAGGTTTGGAAAAAAAAGGGGAAAAGTTGGGAAGGAAATCTTAATGTATTTACACCATTCCTCAAAACTATTGAAGATTATTATAATCAGTGGGAACAAGCTGAAACTTTAACTGATGTGGCTGACTTTTTCGATATCCTTGGTATATTTCAGCAGATTTTAATTATGTTGAGAAATATTTTAGAGAAAAAAATGTATACTAAATCAAAGACATTAATTCTAAATCATATTGAGGAATCATACGATTCCCTAAGGAATAAGGAAGAATTTAAAGATCAACCAGAACTGACAAATGTATCCTTTACTCAAGATGCTTGGTTTAACTTTTCTGATATTAACTTAATTAAATGTGATAAAGAATTAGTAATTAAATATTTGAAATCAATTCTCACCGAAGTTGTTTATGACTTAAAACAAACAAAAGGAAGAAATCTTTGTCTAAAATATTTTAATGAAGAAGGCATTTATGCTTATATTGTGTCTAACATGAAGTTATTAAAGGATTTAAATTTAGATAGATTTTTCTTAGAACTCTTTCTATTAATATAAATCTTGCTATTTCTTTGAAAATTGCCATAAAAGTAATATTTCTAAAAAAATAATAGATTTTCCTAATTAAATCTTATATATCTGATACTTTCTTATAGATACATTAACAATAAGATTAAACTAAAAATCCCAGTATGATGAGCAGATTTAATAAAAAGAAAATATTTTTGATAAAACCTTACTCTTAACTACAAAAATGTTAAATAGCAAAAAATCCCATTTAAGCATGTACTTATAAATTGACGTCCCAAGAGATCATGTCTTATTACAAATTAAATAAGTTCGCTCAATCAAAAATACATTTGAATAAAGGTGAATACAATCAAGCTTTTCAATTACTAAATAGAGTTAAAAAGGCTTTTGGATTCACGGAATATGAAGAACTTATTTATTATATATTAAAGAGTAAGATTTTAATTAAACTTTATAGATATCAAGAGGCTTTAGCTGAAGCGAAAATTGCATATAAACAAGCTAAAACGTTAAATAGACCTTTAGAGAGTGTTGATTCACTAGTTATCATGGCAGAATCTCAAAGAAAGCTTAGAATGTTAGATAAAATTCCTAAGTTATTAGAAGAAAGTGAAAAATTAATTAAGAAATTGCCTGATGTCAATTTAAATATTGTTAAGAAGAGAATTGCTTCTGTTAACCTGGTAAAAGGTAAATATTTTAATGGAATAGGAAATTTTGATGAAGCGTTTAAATCTTTGAAATCAAGCTTAAATCTTTGGACTGGTCTGAAAAACCAAGGTGAAATTTTTGAATGTCTTTTGTATATTGGTACTTTATTTTTTAGAAAAGGAGATTTAGACCTTGCCTTGGTCTACATTAAACAGAGTCTTGAGCAAGCAGAAAAGAGTAAATTTAAACAATATATCATGAAATTCCATAATATCATAAGTGCTATTTACGGATTAAAGGGCGAACTCGAAACTGCAATCACTCATATCGAAAAAGCGCTAATTCTAGCGAAGGAACTCAATGATGAGTTTTATTATGCTGGAACTCTCACCAATCTTGCCTTAAACTATCATAAGTTAGGAGATGTTGATAAAGCCTTTGAAAATTTAGAGAAATCCCTTATTCTTGAAGAAAAGGTTGGAGATAAATTAGATATTGCTATAACCCTTGATTCTATAATTCTAGTCGCGTTAGATAAAGGAGAAGTAAGAAGTGCTGAGATGTATTTGCATAGATTAAAGCAAATTAAAAGCGAAAGTGAAGATTTTAATCTTGAAATCCTTTACAAAATAAATAAAGCTCTAATTTTGAAATCAAGTAAAGATAACGGTAAAAAAGAAAAAGCAAAAGAAATATTAATAAAAATAATTGAAGACAAGAAAGGGTATGCTGAATTGAGATCCAAAGCTATAATTAATCTATGTGATTTACTCGTACTGGAAATAAAAGAGACAAATGATACTGAAAAAATCAAAGAATTAGAGAAGTTTATCAATAACTTAACTGAAATGGCAAATCAACAAAATTCTTACTTATTGTTAACGGAAAGCTATCTCATGAAATCAAAAATAGCATTGATTTCCATGGATATGAAAAAAGCTCGAAAATTACTTACTCACGCACAAGAATTAGCTGATAAATATGGTTTAAACAATATTGCTATGAAAATATCAAATGAACATGACAACTTACTTCTACAAATAAATAAATGGGAAGAATTAAAAGAGAAGGAAGTATCAATAAATGAAAAACTTAATTTAGCAAACATAGATGAGCAAATGAATACTTTAATTTATGAACGTGTTGCTGAACCTATTGAGATACCTCATGAAATACCTGTGTTAATTTTAATTCTTGAAGAAGGAGGTTTAGTAATTTTCTCGGAAGCTTTTGATAAGGATTGGAGTTTTGATACTGATCTTTTTGGTGGTTTTTTGAAGGCAATGAACTCATTTAGTGATGAACTCTTCTCCGAAGATTTTGATCGTGCTAAATTTGGTCAATATAATCTACTTATGAAACGAATTTCCACTATGGTAATAGGATATTTATTTAAAGGGAAATCTTATCATGCACAACGTAAATTAGGTTTCTTTATCGAACAGATACAGGAAATTGAACCAGTATGGAATGATTTAATTAATTTTGATAAAAGACACCAAGTAGTTACTTCAAAAGAATATCCTGATCTTAAAAATTTACTCGTTAAGACCTTTATTAACGAATTTAATTAAAAAAAATACGGTTTATTTTTAAAAGATTTATTCCTAAGTAATGCATCTAATTCTGCAATTAACCAGCATAATACATCATAAGATGGCATGGAAAAATAAATGTCTGCTGCCTTTTTCCTAATATTTTCAATTTTAGCTTGTCTAAAATTATTTTGAATATACAATTGCCTTTCTGCTAGCATCCAACATAGAGTATCATATGGATGATTCTTCTGGGAAAGGTAATAAGCTGCTACATTAATTTGTTCTTTTAAGTTATCTGGGATATCATTCATAAATTTCTTAGTCATGAAAATTTAATTTTCTTTTAACTTTTACATCACAGTTCATCAATAAAAGTCTTCTGTATATTATTTTTTCTTAAAATCTTAAACTCTCATATTTTTAGAATTATAATAAAAATCGGTCTCTAAAAGAATCAAATATAATTTTCTCCATCTAAATATCAAAAGAAAAAACTATTATATTTTCTATTTTATGAAGAATAAAACAATACAGATAAGTCGTACTGAATGGGAATCTCTAATAGAGTTTAAAAGAACACCAATAAAAAAAAGATATCTAGATTTGTTAGAACTAGAAAATCTTAAACATTTAGAACTTAAAAAAGCAAAATTTTATGATATTGACCATTAATATTGCAGTTTGAACATCAATCTACTTAAATTTCTTTAATATAAAGATTTAAAAGCTCTGAATTTACTTTTTATGAAAATGTATTCGTTTTTTACACTTAAACAAACAAAATTATTGAGATATTTCCAGATTCAATTTATTTTAAAAAGATTAAAGTGTTTTTAATGGTATATTTTCGCATAAATGGCTTAGGTTACAACTGTGGTTACAGTAAAATCAAATGTCCAACAAAGAATCAGAACTGTATTGAATGTATTAAGAACCGGCTTAAGCAAATGGGATTTGAATTTGGGGAAAACTTAGTGATTTTCGAAGTCGATTCTTATGAAAAACAGTTAAAACTTGAGCAGGAGATTATATGGCAAAAATTTCTAGATATAATCAATATTAAACACATTATCATAATTGATGAGGAATCTGGTCTTACTTTATTAAATTACCCTGTTTCAGGAGTAGATGTTGATCCAAATTTGTTGAGTGGTTTCATTCAAGCTAATATCACTTTTTCTGAATCCGAAAAGGTCTCAAGAAAGGATTCAAGCTCTTTATTTGAATACCAATTTTATGAATTTCAATATAAAAACTTTAATATTTTATTAAAAGATGGAAATTTTATCCGATTATGCTTAATTCTTGACCATAAGGCTTCTGACAAAATGAGGAACCATATGTTTCAATTTCTTGAGGCTTTCGAGAGAAGATACCGTGATGATCTTGTTGAATTTAAAAAATCTGGGATTATTAATTTTGACATTACAGAAGTAATTGAGTATATTATAAACACTTTTGATATTAATTTAGTATTCCCTATGACTTTAGCACATTCAATTCCTCCTCATGAATTAGAAGAAATTAATTCAAGTGTTATACAAAAAGCCATTTATAACCTTGCTAAGGAATTATTAGGCTCTAAACCCTTTTTTTTCATCAATAATATGATTAATAGGCTTAAAAAAATCGTGAAACTTGAACCTAATATCGTTTTATATGAAATATATCAGCTATTAGAAAGGAGAGTTATCACCCCGACCTCAATAGAAGCAGTTGCCCAAAATATTGAGACTATTCAAGAAGCAAGTAAAGCAAGGATAGCAAAAACTAAATCTATATCTTCAATAATTATCACTAATAGTGACCTAAGCGATTTGCAAAAGCAAATTAAATCTATGGACGACATTACAGCGAAAAATATGATTAAAGAATTAAATAAAAAAGGTAAATCAGCAGAAAAGGACTTAGCTTATCAAATAGCCCATAAAGAGTATAACAAAGCACTTTATATAGCAAGAGAGTTCGATTTAAAGGAAGATATAAATAAAATCTCTCAAAAGATTTTTGATCTTGATTATAAGACTAAACAAATAGAATTAGATTTCACTATAGAAATGGCTGAAAGTGCTGAAAAAAATGAAGATTTGATTAATAGTATTAATTATTATCAAAAAGCAGTAGAAATACTTGAGGGGTTCTTAGTTTATAACGTTTTTGATTCTAGATTAAAAAAATTTAAGAAAAAAATAATGAAACTTCGAGAAGAAATTTAAAAATGATTTATATAGCATATAAATCACTCCTTCTATCTTCAAAGATATTATTGTATTCATTCAAATTTTTATTTCTTGCTTTATATATATCGATTTTGATAAACTCAGCAAAAACTTCATCTGATGGAGCAGATGAGAGAATTTCACCCTTATATGAAGTAATCTGACTGGCACCAGTGAAATCGAAGCTGTCAGATCCTCTTCTTTCAGAGCCAATTCTATTAGCAGTAATAGCAAAAACACGATTTTCCAAACATCTTGTGATCATTGCATTTTGGCAATATGGAAGTACTAGATTAGCTGGATGGGCGATCACATCAGCACCAAGTAATGCAAGTGTTCGAACACTTTCAGGAAAGATCCAATCAAAACAGATTATTATTCCAATTTTAATTCCATTTAATTCAAATAATTGAAAATTTCGATTTCCTGGGCTGAACCACAGTTTTTCTTTAAAATAGAGATGAATTTTACGGTAAGTACCATGTATTCCTTCATTAGAAGCAATAATAGAGGAATTATATATCTCTTTCTCATCTTTTTCAATAAATCCTGCTACTATTATGGCTTCCGTTCTTTTAGCTAAATTTTTTAAAAACTTGGCTGTTTCACCATTTAAATCTTCACCTAAAGAGAATGCTTCTTCTTTAGAAACGAACGTATATCCAGTTGCAAATAATTCAGGAAGAACAATCAAATCTGCTTTAAGATTAGAGATTAAACTTTCTACTTGTTCAAAATTTTTAGCTTTATCACCAAAAATGGGCGAAGTTTGTACATATCCAACCTTCATATTAAACATAACTCTATATATTTAAATTTTCAAATACTTGATTAATTTGAAATTTAGATTACAATTTAAATGTTAATTTAAAAAGTCTCGTAATGTATTGTTAAGGAAAACATCGAAATGACTAGATGCTATTACTGTAAAAGCCAAATTATAGGTCTTCCATATATATGTAAGTTTTGTGGTATGAAATTCTGCAACAAGCATAGATTACCAGAAAATCATAATTGTCCTTTTGACTTAATTGGTATAAGATATGCAAAAAATAATTCTTTTAAAAAAGATATAATATATCAAGATGCTTTGGACTTTATGAGTAATGGCTTAACAGTGGCAAAAATCTATGATTATGTTACATCTAAAAAACTCCAAAAGTCGGAAGCAATAGATCTCTTAAACTATTTTTTGGAAAATAGCGAAGACACTGAAGTACGCAGGAACAGCATTATTGCATTTAAATTACTTAGCTTAAAGAACACGAAAGTTTATAAAATTCTCGAAGATTGTCTGCTCTCAGATGATAATCCTATTATAAAGCAAACTGCTATGAATATATTATCACAAATGTTTCCAAAAGAGAGCAGTGATTTAATAAAATGGATTCGAGAGCATAGTAAGGATTTAGACTAGAATTGTAAATGAAAACTTCTTTTTCGTGTTGAAAAGATTTATTCCTCAAATTGGGTGACCCCTGTCAAAAAGACCAAATAATACGGTCTCAATCAATTAGGATTAAAAAAAGGTGAAAATTATTTTCACTTCCAAAAGACAAAAATCCAGGATATTGACAGGAGCCATTTTAAATTAAACTAGTTTGTTAGGAGTATATTATTTTAAGAATATTAACTCAACGGTTTATTATGATAAAAAAAATAGAGATTATATATCATAAAAATTATATTTTTTATCATGGAAAATTTGATCAATTTACTTTATAAACGAATTCCATATTATTCGACACTCGGATTTGAACTTAAAGAAATACGCGATGGAAAAGCTGTATTTGAACTAGTGCTTCGGAAGGAATTATCACAAAATGGTATGATACATGGTGGAGTTTTGGCTTCTATGATTGATTCTACTTGTGCATGTGCAGCATATTCTCTTATATATCCTGATGGATATGTCACAACAATTGATTTACAAGTCGCTTATCTCAAACCCGTATCAGAAGGACGCTTAGTTGCTGAAGGATTATGTATAAAAAGTGGAAAAATAATATTTTTCTGTGAGAGTAAAATCTGGAATCAATTTGACGACTTAATCTGTACTGGAACTTCTCAACTTCTATTTCTTAAAGATTAATCTCGTAGAAATATTAATTAAACACAAAAACAAGCTAAATGAATAATAAAAAAAAATTTTAAAACTGAGTTATTACAGCACAATGATCTGAACTAATTGAGCAAAAGACATAACTACTTTTTGGAAAAAGATCAGGAGAGCACATTATATAATCAATTCTTTTCTGTGGAATATGATTATCATCGAAGTGACCTGTATATCCTGGAAAAGTATTTAAATACCTATATGTGTCAGTAAAGTTGAGTATTGAAGTTCCATTTATTAAAACATATTCTGATGATGTAGGTTCAAAATTAAAATCCCCCATCCATACAATTTTCTCAAAAGTCGCTTCTTTCTCTATCTCATTAACAATAAAAGGTACTTGAACTAATCTATCATCTGGGTTTGTAGATAAATGGCTAATAATAACAGTCCAGTCAGAATAACTCATTTGAATTTTAGCTTTGATTATAGCTCTTGGTCTTTCTGTTTCAATTGCAAGTGGTAAAGTAATAATCTCTGCTTCTAATATTGGATATTTACTTAAAATAACATCTCCGTAATGTTTATAAAATGTAAATCCATAATAGTAATACATATTAAGTTTATGGCCAATAAATGATGGTAAGTCGACAAATGATGTTTTCAATGCTCCTAAATCGACTTCATTTAAACCTATTATATCAGGATCATTTTCTTTTATATCTCTTACTAAACGATCTAAATCAAATATATCATCATCTCCAATAGCGTTATGTATATTCCATACCATGAATAAGGGATTTGGATTTTGTTCATGATTAATTTTTCGTGATTGAGAAATAACGAAAATTGAAATCCCTTGAAGTATCAAAATACTTACTAATATTGCTATGATACTTTTATTTAGAACGTAGGAACGCTTTTTAAGACTAAAAGTTAGTTTCAGATTTTTCAATTCATAAATGAAAATTAGAACACTTCCAATTATGATTTGAATCATTAGATGTGCTATTAATGACAAATATTCATACCATAGAATCTCAACATGAAGTATTATAAAAATGATATTAGTAAGAAAAAATATTATAACCCCATACAACAATTTCCTAGGGTTACTGAAGGTGTAGACGTTAAATAAATAGGATATATATAATATTATGGAAAAGACACCAATTATTGTCAATAAGGATGTATAAACTGATGAAATTATTGTAAAATCATTTTCAATTATAAAAAGTGAGAGAATAGTTAAGATACAAGTAATTGCTATTGAAAATATTACGATAATTCTTAACAATTTTTGATTTAATGAAAATAAATACTTAAAAATCACTACATAACTTCCTATTGCTGTAAGAATTATCAACGCGATATAATAGGTAAAGCCATAGGTAGGCCAGATAACTAGAGAATTTGAAATCAAACCATTGATACTTAAATTAATTATATCATATGCAGAAAGTGCCATTGGATTAAAAATCCACATCATCGAAAATATAAATAGAGTACCTAAAATTACAAAATGTAATAAAGAGATATCTTTTTTATCAGAATTAATCTCATTCTTTTTAATAGCAGAAACTACATTGGCAAATCTTTTAGGGTAGAATAGGGAATTATTGATTATAATTAAAATAATTGCTAATATAAACGTAGGAACAAGTTTATTCGTATCTGATGTTAAATTTGACGAAATATTGATGATAAGGAATAAAAACTGAATTGAGAGCCCTATTACTATACCCCCAAAAAACTGGGAAAAATCAATAAATAACTCTTCCTCTTCTATCAAGGGTATAAATCCCAAAAAAAATATTAAAACTGTAAAAAGCATTAAAAAGTTAAGTATTATAATAATATTTGGAATAACTACAAACTGAGAACTTATTCGAATTCCAACAATGATGTATATTAGTATATAGGGTTTATATTTTTTACTTATTTTTGCTAACATAAAGAAGAGGTATTCTATGATTATAAGTGAGATTAACATTATTAAGGTAGGAAATAAACTGAGAATCTCTGAGAAATTCATAAATATGTACGCATTAATGTTTATTAAAATATTATAAAAGGATTCTATAAAAAGATAAAAAATAATTCCAACAAGAAGGATTGAACTTATTGTTTTATATTTATTCATTTTTTATCATCAGATTTTTTTCATAATTTTATATAAAATTTGACTAGAAGCTTTATAACTATTTCTTCTGAATTATAATAATAAATAGAAGAAGGAATTTATTGATTACAAATTCGATACAGTTCTTTATAAATTTCTGCAAGTCTAGAAATCTGATAATTATCATTCTGTTGTAAGGAATATGAAATATAGCTAGATAACCCTTGCCGGTTTCTTATCCATTCTAAAAAACCTTGAATTTCAGCTTTTAAAGTAGGATCTATATAAATTGGTTCTACTGGAACATTAGTTGCTCCATAACTTATTGCTTTCGCTTTTTTTTGAAGTTCAGTTTCATCTGATTTTTCTACTTTTGTTTCAATAAATTTCGATTTTGAACCTTTCATTACCATTGCAGCGGCTCTAGCAACCGCAGGATAAGCTAAATGATACCATCCTTTTGCTTTTGGTTTAATATGAGCAATAAAATAAATTTCACCATCTGGCGTAGTCGCACCGATTAAATGACCTTTTTTCTGACGATTTGTAGCAATAAAGCGTTCAGGTTCCATCTGAAGAACTGAAAATCTAATTCCGTTCATATTTACAGATTGAGCATTTCCACCTGCCCAACTTGATAAAACGGCATTAATATCACTTTTCACATCCCAATTCTTCGTTGAATATAAAATTTTTCCTCTATTATTCACTACTACTACTTCTGACGCATCAGAATAATGTTTTTGCAAATTACTTACAATTGATTTAAAATTTACCACATTTTACTACCTTTTTTCACTTCAGATAAAGATAATGATTTTTTTTTAATTTAAATTTTTTCACAAAATAGAATTACTTAGAATGTCAATATTGATTAATACATGTCAAAAATTAAATATAGAGTCATTTAAGAATAGAAAAAAATAAATTTTAGAATATTTATTTGGTGAATGAATCATCTTATGAAAAAAAATTCATTTTCTTGCAATTTGGTTAAACAAGGCTTTGATAAAGGAGCCTGCGAGATTAAATTAACTAATAATTCTTTTGAACCAGCATGTAGAGCAACTTTAAAGTATGAGAATGGACAATATTGGCGTGTGATAACTTCGATGCATTTATCAAGACCAGAGGATTATTTTTCGATTTATCAATCCGGATGTAATCATAATTGTTTAAAATGTCATTCTTGGGAATTTTCAAAACATTTTAATGGAACTTGGTATTCTACTGACGATATAGCTGAATATTGTAAGAATTATGAAAAAGATGTAACTATTTTTGTGCCTAGAGAACATTCTCTGATGTATTATGCTACAGATTTATGTAAACACTGTGGTTCTTGTGTCTTTTTCAATAAAAAAAGTCCTATTTGTCCTAATAAAATTACAAGGAAACAGATTGTTTTAAGCCCTCAAGGTTTTGGTCCTGCTCGTAACATAGTTGCATTTACAGGAGGTGATATAGCATGTCAAGCCGAATTTTATGCAGAAGTCACTCGAAAAATAAAAAAAAGAAGTAAAAGTTTATGGATTTTATTAGAAACTAATGGATTTGGATTAACTCCAAAAAATTTAGATTTATTACAACGATCTGGCTTAGACTCTTATTGGCTTGACATAAAAGCATTCGATTTTGATATATATAAGAAATTATGTGGAACATCAAATAAAACTGTTTTAAATAGCCCAAAGGAGATATTAAAACGAAATTTTATTTTGGAAATCCTTACAGTGTTTATCCCTAATATAGTAGAAATTGACCAGTTTATAAAAATAGCAGAATTGATTATGGAATTGGACGAAAACATTCCTTTCCATATCCTTGCGTTTTTTCCTCAATATAAATTAATGGATTGTCGGACTCCCACTTTAACAGAAATAATAGATACATTTAAAGCTGTTAAAGATGTAGGTTTAAAAAGAATTAAAGTTGGAAACGTTGGAATATTCACTAAAAATGATCATGAGAGGAAAATTTTAATCAAAGCAATAGGAGCCGATGCTGTTTAGTTTATTTCAAAAGGAAAAAAAATGATAAAAAATAAAAAATAAAATTTAGAGTTATATAGTATGATTATCTTGCTCCCAAATCTTGAGCAATATCCATTGCTAAGGATAGATAGTCACCATAAGCAATAGCATCTTGAAGATTCCCTTCTATTATGAGGTCACCTGACATATAAGCACTAGTAGACTCGATTTCACCTGCCATCATTCCCCCCATAATCTCATTTGTACAAGATAAAGTAAATGAAGGGTCATCAGCTTCACCTTCACCGTAATCAAAGTTTCCATCTCCTATTTTTAACCAGCATTTAAATTCTGGATCAGTAATTGATATCTGCGCAGTAAAACCGTCCATATCTTCTAATTCTTCTTTCAATTCATCGCTCTCAGCAGATAATTGCTTGACAAATTCATAAATTTTAAGTAAATTTTCCGGTTTTTCTCCTACTTTACCGCTATCGTACATTTCTTTAATTTCTTTCGCTAAAGAAGCATCAACCATTTTAATTTTCGACCAATTTATTTTATTTCTTTCTTATTTTTTGGATGATATTTAATTATTGCTTTATGTAAATATAAAACTAATTCAATTATAATTTTTTGAAAAGAAAAATATCCTTAAAGTAAAAGGTTAAAACTTATAAGAATGTAAGAAGAACCAGCTATATGGTTTAAGATATAAAAAAAATAGCAAAAAGTGAGAATATCGAGTATAAAACAAAATATATAGCAGGTGCAAGACTCATAAATAACCAAATGCAACCTAATACTCCTCCAATTAGTTCAATAACCGGAAAAAGTTCTGCTCGAACACCTATTATTCCAGAAATCATTGCAACCAATAGGAAAGGGGTAGAAAAAACATAGAAAAGGGGTTAAAAGGATGAAACATAAACATAATATATAATTATTCCAATCACGGCTGTTGAACTCGATATGATAGCGTACCTTGAAAAATAATCCTTCATTTCTTTTAAAATCTTAAATTCTACCTTACTTTTCTTAATGATATAATAAATTATCTGATAAAATGTGAAACGTTTCGCCATAAACAAAGTGAGTGCATTCACAAATGAAGCACCAAAGATAATTAGTCAGGCATTTCTAAGAGAGTCTTTTTTCATTTCTTTTCCACCTAAATTCGATATCTTATTAATTACTATTTATCTCTCGTTTTTAACTATTCAAATAAATTGGAACTTCTTGTCAAATTAATGAATTAATAAAAAATTCTTCTATTTAAAAAAATTTTATTTAGTTATAATATTACAAATACCAAATTTTATCATTATTTTTTAAAATAGGAAAATAGGAAAATATAATTAAGTATAACATGATAAAAACAGTTAAAGTCATTGTTTCTGGAGACGGTGGAGTTGGTAAGACTTCATTTTTGAATCGTTTAGTTTATGACAATTTTGATGAGAATAGTGAATTAACTCGAGGGATTGATTTTTATTCTAAAAGTTTTCATGTTAATGGAATAGAGTATAACTTTGTAATGTGGGATTTTGCAGGACAATCACAATTTAAAGAAATTCTAGATGAGTTTGTCGATGGATCTATTGCTGCCTTCATTTTATTTGATTTAACACGAATTAAAACCCTTGAAAATGTTGCAGAATGGATGATGAAATTAAAACAGATGGGCAACATTCCGATTCTTTTAGTAGGTACGAAAACAGATCTAATAAATTCATTTGAAATTCACTCTTTGGATAATTACATTTCGCAATTAATTGAATTAAATGAAAATGTAATTAATTTCGTTAAGATTTCTTCTAAAACAGGAGATAATGTAAAAAAAGCATTTGAATTATTAATAGAAAAAATCTCATAATAAAGCTATACTATTTAGAATTCATCTACTAATTTTTAAACGATTATTTATTTTCAATATTGTGTTTCTTTCCTGGTTGAGTTTTTTTATTATACTTGCTTTTATCCTAATCTTCTCAAAAAAAGAATTAGGATTACTATACGTTGCTTATTTCATCATAATGCTAAAATAATCAATATAATAGTATGTTTTATGATTAAAGTTAAAATTGAAGTATTAGAAAAGGAATCTGTGCAAATTTATCGCATGTCAACATTAGATCTCCAAGGAAAGCCATTCATGTGGGTAAGTGCATATTTAATAGATGGACTTCTCATTGATTGCGGACATCACCATGCTTCATATGAATTATTAAAGGCTTTGAATTTTGACACACTTGAATTTGCCGTACTTTCCCATCACCATGAAGATCATTTTGGAGCGTGTCATGAATTAATTAATAAATTTAAAATTCCAGTTTATGCCACTAAAGAGACTGCATTTCTAGTAAGAATGAATCTCCGTTTACCACCTGAGAGAAAATTAGTATGGGGAATTCCAGTTCCTCCAAGAGTATATCAACTACAAAATTTAAGAGAGATAAATACTAGCATTGCAAAATTTGAAATTCTCCACTCCCCAGGGCATTGCCGTAATTTAATCTCCTTCTACCATAAAAAAAAAAGATTATTATTCTCAACAGATTGTTTTATAGATAACCAGCAATCAGTAATCTTCAATTGGGAAAATGCTAACAAAATGCTCGAAACCTTAAAAGATCTTAAGCGTCTAAATTTTAAATTTGTCTTCTTAGAAAATGGTAATTTAGCTACACCTCATGATCTTGAAGACTTAGTTAAATACTGGACCGATTTAAAGTCGAAAAGCCATGAATTACATCTTAAAGGTTACAGTTCCAAACAAATAGTAAAACAAATTTTTGGTAAAGAGAGTATATTCAAGAAAATGACAGGAGGCGATTTGTCAAGGGAGAATTTAATTAGATCATTACTTAATTTACCGCCTTTAGACATTAGATATAAGCGTAAAAAAAGAATATAAATAATAATAAAATTCAAACTTTAACAATCCATCCGTAAGGATCTTCAATATCTGAGTATTGTATCCCTTTTAACAACTCATAGAGCTTTCTAGTGATTTCACCAGGTTCACCATCGCTAAAGATTTTTTTATTTCCTTCTATAGCGACAGATTTAATTGGGGTAATTACAGCTGCAGTACCAGTACAAAAAGCTTCAGTACAATTATCTTCAAATAATTCTTTATATGAAACATCTCTTTCTTCTACATTCAAACCTAACTTATCCGAGGCAAGTTTTATTAAGGAATTTCGCGTTATTCCGGGTAAAATCGTCCCAATTGATTGAGGTGTTGCAAGTTTACTATCAATCATAGTAAAAAAGTTAGCAGTACCCACTTCTTCAATGTATTCCATATTTACGGCATCTAAATAAATTACTTGAGCAAAACCTTTTTCTTTTGTTTTCTTTGCTGGTAACATCGAACCTGCATAGTTGCAACATGTTTTTGCAGCGCCAGTACCTCCTGGGGCTGCACGTGTATACTCTTTAGTTATCTCTAGATCAATTCCTTGAAAACCTTCAGGAAAATATGGACCAACAGGAACTGTAAAAATAATAAGTTTGTATTCTTCAGCAGGTTTGACTCCTACTATTGGTCCATTTCCAATCATAAGAGGACGCAAATATAACGCACCCCCACTATCATATGGAGGGATATATTCTTCATTTGCTTTCACAACTTCTTTTATTGCTTGAAGGAATATTTCTGTATCAAATTCTGGCATCATCATCCTTCTGGCACTATCATTTAATCTTTTTGCATTCTCTTTTGGTCGAAATAAATTAATCTCACCATTTTTCGTTCTTAATGCTTTCATACCTTCAAATATTCCTTGACCATAGTTTAGTACACAGGCTGCGGGTGAGATTTCAAAATTTCCAAAAGGTACTAATTCTCCCTTGGTCCATTTACCATTTTTGTGATCAGAAACATACATCATTTTTGTTGAAATAAAATTAAAACCTAATGAATAAAAATCTATATCCTTCGCATCCATAAACATCAATCTCTATTCTATATTATCAGAGATATTAAATGAATAGATAATTAAAAAATCTTTTTGATAATATTGTTTAATACAAAATTTTTAGATTTATCGATTTTGAATACTATCAGAAAATATTTACTGCAAAATCAATAATAATAAATAACAGAAACATGATTTATAATTATATTTTGAGATATTTTTGAATAAATTTTATCAATTACACTGATATTTACAAGATGACTAAAAAAAATCAACAATATAATGAATATAAAATAGTAATTGCTGGTTTAGATAATGCTGGTAAGACTAGTTCATTAATTGCCCTCAGGCAGAAATATAATTTTTATGAGAAAATAAAAAATTTAAAACCTACAATTAAAGTTGATTATAGTTCCTTTAATTTTCTTGGTAATACTTTCTTCTTCTGGGATATGGGTGGTCAAGAAAAATATCGAGAGATCTACATAAAAGATCCAATATATTTTAGCGAGACTGATTATCTATATTTTATTATCGATATTCAAGATGAATTGAAATTCGAAGAAGCAAGCAAGTATTTACATACAATTTTGGATATTTATAGAGATTTAAATTATCAAAATGAAGTAATAATATGCTTTGATAAGTATGATCCAAAATTTAAAAATGATAAAGAGTTTATTGATAGAACCGATATGTTAAAAAATCTTATCCTAAAACAAAACAGAGATATAATTTTTAAATTTTTTAACATGTCCTATTTTGATATCGCCTCAATTTCTAAAGCGTTTTCCTATTCTCTAAATAAATTCCTAAATTTAGAAAAATTAAATAATAAAATGGAAGAGATTGTAGAGAATTTTAGTTGTAACCATGTAATTTTATATACAAATACAGGATTGATAATCTCTGACTATTATAAAGAAGTTATGGACTCAAGAGACTTTGATGAAATTATAAGTAGTAAGATAAGCGATCACCTTGAATTTTTCCAGAGGTTAAATGATGATAAAGTGAATATTGACGAAAGATTAACTTTTTCTAAAGATAATGCAGAATACGTAAAAAAATATTCTCTAAATATAAACAATGATTTCTATTCATTCTATTTAGGAATTAATACGCATTCTGAGATGATAAATAAAATCAAAAATTTTTTAGAAGAATTACAGAAAGAACTTGAAAATTGCTTTCAATAAACTAAAATAAAAAATTAATATGATATTTTCTTTTAATATTAATAGTTAAAATACTTAAATTAATATTCCTTTTTGCCAGAGTCGCTTAGTCCGGTCGAGCGTCAGCCTGCAGAGTTGATAAGGTGGGTTCAACTCCCACCTCTGGCTCTATTATTAGAATAAAAAAACAATTATTGGAATTCTGATTTCCATAACATTTTTCAAAAGGATTTTTTTATTTCATCATATGTCTCTTCAAAAAATGACAGCTAAGAAGATTATTGAAAAGAAGCAAAAAGGAGAGAAAATAATAACTATAACCTCATATGATTATTCACTGGCTAAAATAGTCGACGAGTGTGGATTTGATTTAATTTTAGTAGGAGATTCACTTTCAATGGTGGTACTGGGTTATAAAAATACCTTATCAGCAACAATGGATGAGATGATTCATCATACCAAGGCAGTTACTCGTGGGGTGTCAAATGCAATGGTAGTTGGAGATATGCCATTTCTTTCATACAAGGTTGATATTAAAGAAGCAGTTAAAAATGCCGGAAGGTTTATACAAGAAGGAGGCGCTGAAGGAGTAAAAGTTGAAGGTGGTACCGAAATATGTCCTACAATTAAAGCAATCATTAATGCTGATATTCAAGTAATGGGACACATTGGTCTTACACCACAAGCAATATATCAATTTGGAGGATTTATGGTTCAGGGAAAAACAATTAAAGCAGCAAAAAAATTGGTTTTAGATGCTAAAAACCTGGAAAAGGAGGGAGTATTTTCTATAGTATTAGAAAGTATTCCATGGCAAATCGCTAAACTTATTACTAGCGCTGTGGATATTCCAACTATAGGAATAGGTGCTGGGAAATATTGCGACGGACAAATAATTGTAATTAATGATATGCTAGGTATTTTTACCGATTTTAAACCTAAATTTCTCAAGTATTTTGGTAATGTTGGTGAAAACATCCGTGAAGCTTTAAATAGTTATAAAGATGAGGTTAAAGATGTTCTATATCCAGATCGAGAACATTCTTATGAATTTCCGGAACAAGATTTAAAAGAATTAAATGAATGGTTTGATGCTATAGATATAGAAGAAGAGGCTATAAAAATAAAGAAATAACATTACGTTTTTTCAAACAACTTTTACATTTTTACTTTTACATATTATTAATCAAGGTATATCATTATTATTTTATTTAAATGCAAAAACTTTAGTTTATTTTGTTTTTTATTGATATTATAGTAATTAACCAAAAGTATAATTAATAAAATTTTTTTTAATTATAATAATAAAAAGAAAAATGTTTTAGATCTTTAAATATTAAAAATATTACTTTTAAAGTTATGGTAGACTTGAAATGGCTGAGGAATACGATTATCTTTTTAAATCGATTGTTGTAGGAGACGGAGGAGTAGGCAAAACTGCCTTAACCCTCAGATTTTCTAAAGGATTCTTTACTGAAGATTATAAAATGACAATTGGGGTAGATTTTCACGTGAAAACTATCTCTATTGATACTGCTGAAGGCTCAATCAAATGTAAGTTGCAATTATGGGATACAGGAGGTCAAGAACGCTTTAGCTCTATTAGACCGATGTATTACCGAGGCTCTTTAGGCGTTGTATTAGTTTATGATGTAACAAACTCTTCAAGTTTTGAGCATTTACCCCAATGGATTGAAGAGGTCAGAGCAAACATTAAAGCTGAAATCCCAATATTACTTGTTGGTAATAAGAGTGATTTAGCAGATCAAAGGGCAGTACCAATCGAGGAAATTAACATTTTTACTAGAGATTTTAATTTATATTATATGGAAACATCTGCAAAGACAGGTGATGGTGTAGGCGATTGCTTTTACATTCTGGCATGCTTAATGATTGGATCAGATATTCCAGAACAATTAATTGGAAATAAAACAGTATTTAATCCTGGTGAAATTTTAATTGAAGCCCCAAGTGTGTCACCAATCCCTCCATTAGAACCAGAAATGGAATTCGAATATGCAGCTCCTCCTGTACCAGAACCACCTTTAGTTGAGGAATCAGATATTCTCCATAAAGCGGAATATGAACAGCAGTTTGAATATGCTGCTCCACCTGTTCCTGAACCAATTCCCGAACCAGAATCTGAATTTGAATATGCTGCCCCACCTGTTCCAGAGCCTTCTATAATAGAAGAGCCAGAAGCTCTCCCGTCATTCGAACAAGATTCAGAACCCGAAATTCCGATACCAGAACCAAAAGAAATTGAATTTAAAACACCTGACGAAATTTTAACTCAAAAAGGCACTCAAAAAATAAAAGCTCCATCTTTCATTCCAACTCAAGATATTTCTGATTCAACTTCAGAAGAATCATATAAACCGAAAACAATTCC
>JBHLJZ010000057.1:0-24196 GCA_048887165.1 Candidatus Hodarchaeota archaeon
ACGCAAGAAAGCAGAAGAAAGCCTTGAACGTTTTGTATCTACAGTTTCTCATGAATTAAGAACACCAATATCGGTATTAGTTATGTCTATTGATTATTTAAAAAATCATAAAGAAAGTTTAACACCAGAGATTGAAGAACAGTTAAAAGATGCGATAACTAGGAATATATCTTTACTTAATGAATTAGTGGAAGATATATTAACATTATCTAGAATAGACGAGAAGAAAGTAAAATTGGATTGGAAAGAATATAACCCATCAAAAGTGGTTAACGATATCCTTAATTTTATGCAACCTTTAGAAAAAATAAAAGATAAGGATTTTTCAATAAATATTGAAGATAATATTAAATTATTCGGAGATGTTAAGCGAATAGAGCAAATTTTTAGAATATTTATCGATAATGCCTTAAAATATTCAAAAGAAAATAGAAAAATCGAAATTATTGCTATAGATAATTATAAAGGAAAATATAACCAAAAAGATAGACAAGGTGTTCTTTTTCAATTTAAAGATAATGGAATTGGAATTTCACAAAATGATATTATTAACCTTTTTGAACGTTTTTACAGGTCCGAACAAGTAAGTAATATCCCTGGGACTGGTTTGGGATTAGCAATTGCAAAAGAATTGATAAAATTTCATGATGGAGAAGTTTATGTTGACAGCGAACTTGGAAAGGGTTCTACTTTTTCAATATTTTTACCAAGAATTATTTCTCAACCATGAAAAAACTATTAATTATTCATTACTAAATATTAATTAAAAATATTTAATTTTTCAGATTTAAATTGAAACCCCTTATTCTTATTGTTGAGGATAATGTGGATTTATTATTTAACCTAAATCTGATTTTAGAATCGAATAATTATCAAACGATCACAGCTAAAAATGGAAAAGAAGCAATTAAGGTTCTAACTGACCTTAAAAAACCTCCTGATATAATATTAAGTGATATAATGATGCCTGAGATGGATGGGTATGATTTTTTTAAAAAAATTTCAAGTGATCCTCGATGGCATCTAGTTCCTTTTATTTTTTTAACAGCACGTACCACTCCTAAAGACATAAGGATAGGAAAATTATTAGGAGTTGATGATTATATCACTAAACCTTTTAATGAGACAGATTTATTAGCTATTGTCTCAGGTAAAATTGCTCGAAATAGAAAAATTAGCTCAATGAATAAAAAAATTGAAGAATTATTTTCAATTATGAAGTTTGATGCGACAACTCCAGTCCCAAATAAGAAAAGTGAATGTAGTTGTCTATTAATTGCTTATTGGGATGATAAATATGGCCCAAAATTAAATGAGTTTTACACTAAAGAAAATGAATTCCCAATTCCGATAGATGATATAACAAATCAATTATTTTCAGCTGCGACTTCGATATATGGTCATGAAAAAATGACAAAAGCAGAAGGAGTCCTATTAAATATTGAAAACTTGAATTGTAGTGGCTATCTCTATTTTGATTCTTATCCGGATGAAAAGGAACGATATAAAGAAAAACAATTTATGTTAGCATTTGTTGCGCCTATGATAAGTTACCTTGATTCTTTAAAACTTAAAGAGATATTTAAAGTAATATTTTATAACATTAAGTCTAAAAAGAAATGGGATATAAAAGAATATTTTGAGAAAATTAATGATATTTTACATTTGAACTATATTGATATTGAATAAATTTAAGATCAATTATAGATTTCAATTACTTTAATAATTGTATAATTCAGTTGATAAGTACCTTTCACCTGTATCGCATATAATAAACACGATATTTTCTCCCGTTTCAAATTCTTTTGAAACTACGTTTAATGCTGCCCAAGCTATTGCACCCGAACTAATTCCAGAAAATATTCCTTCCATTCTAGCTAAATCCCTTGCAGTTTTTATTGCATCTTCGTATTCAACTTGAATAACTTGATCATATATCATTGTATTAAGAACTTCTGGGACAAAACCAGCACCAATCCCCTGAATTTTATGAGGTCCTGGGTCTCCACCAGATAAAACTGGAGAATCTTTTGGTTCTACTGCGTAAATTTTCAATCGCGCACCGACTCTATCTTTTAAAATTTCTCCTACTCCCGTAATAGTGCCTCCTGTACCTACACCTGCTACAAAAGCATCTATCTGACCGTCTAAATCATTAAAAATCTCTTTTGCAGTTGTTTTACGATGTATCTCGGGATTTGCTAAATTTTTAAATTGTTGAGGGATATATACTTTTCCTTTCTCTTTAGCAATTTCTTCTGCTTTTGCAATTGCTCCTTTCATTCCTCCTTCTTTAGGAGTTAGAATTACCTCAGCCCCATAAGCTCTTAAAATTTTTGTTCTTTCTATAGAAACACTATCAGGCATTGTCAAAATTAAATTATATCCCTTTGCGGCACAAACAAGAGCCAATCCAATTCCAGTGTTTCCAGAAGTAGGTTCAACGATAGTTGTTGTATTATTTATAATTCCATTTTCCTCAGCTACTTCTATCATAGCCATACTTATTCGATCCTTTACACTTCCACCAGGATTAAAATATTCTAGTTTAGCATAAAAATTCGGTTTCGGATCGATATATTCAACAATTCTATTCAATTTAACAAGAGGTGTCTTTCCTATTGTTTCAATTATGTTATTGTAAAAATTTACCATATAATCACCATTCAATTAGTTAAGATAATACCTATAACTAAATTCCTCCACCATGTTTCCCATAATATATTTCAATTTCATCATCTTTTGTTTCAGTTCCATTTAGTACTTTCATTTCTAATTCTTTTATTCTTTTATCTAAACTAGAAACCGCTATTGCAATGGGATCCGGTAAATCTCCATGCCTTAAGTCAACCTTTTCGATTTGCTCTCCTTTTTTAGAGACGACTTTACCGGGTACTCCAACTACAACACAATTTGATGGAACATCTTCTACTACTACAGAATTTGCACCAACTCTCACATTATCACCTATATTGATTGGTCCTAAGATTTTTGCTCCAGTACCTATAACAACATCGTTTCCAATAGTAGGGTGCCTCTTTGCTTTTTCTAAACTGGTTCCTCCTAGCACCACCCCAGCATATAAGGTGACATTATTACCAATCTCAGCTGTTTCTCCTATAACTACTCCAGAACCATGATCTATGAAAAAATCACTACCAATTTCAGCACCTGGGTGAATGTCAATTGCAGTTAGTTCTCTTGCTATATCTGAAATATATCTTGGTATAAAAGGCATTCCTAATCTCCAAAAAAAATGAGCTATTCTATATAACAAAACTGCTTTTATTCCTGGGTAACTAGTAAGTACTTCGATTAAAGTATTTGCTGCTGGGTCTTTATTGAAAGCAGCATTAACATCTGATATAAAGAAATCTAAAATTTTTTGAAGGTTTCTATCAATTTCTCTGTTATCTAAATCTGTTGTTTTAAAATCTAATTTTAGTATGCATTCTGTACATTGAGTATGAACTTGTTTAGATTTAGGTCCTAAAGTTTTACCACAGCTTAAACACCGAAGAAAATCATCCATTTGCATAATATTTCATTTCATAAAATTTTTCGGAAATCTCAATTTGATTTATTTAATTATTAGATTATGAAATTTCAAATAATTTTTGTTTATAAATAATAAATTATTATCGAACAAAAGTTATTAAAATCATATTTATTGGTAATTTGATTATTAAAGAAACTTTGATTATCTATAATTATGACGATTGATTGGGAAAAAATAAGGAAAAAGCAATTTCCTGCGCTAAAGAAATTAACATACATTATGGCAGCCTCTGCGTCTCCTTTAAACAAATATGCATATCAAAATGGAATTAACTATTTGCAAGATATGCTTCATTATGGTGATATTCATTATGAAGATTTTAATGATAATATTGATAAAGCTAGACAAATTATTGCTGATTATATAAATGCTGAACCTGAAGAAATAGCTTTTTTACCAAATACTTCCTCAGGAATGAATATTATCGCGAGATTTTTGGAAAAAAGTGAGATTTTGTATCCTGCAATTGAGTTTCCTGCATCTATACACATATTCAAACGATTAGGATTTGTTACTAAGAAAATAAATGATAATAATCATTGCTATTTTATTGAAGATTATAAAAATAGTCTTTCAGATAAAACCAAATATATAATCCATAGCCATGTTCAATCACTTACTGGTTTTAGGCAAGAACTTGATAAGATGGGTAATTTTTGTAAAGATGTTGGATTGATTCATATAGTAAATGCTACTCAGTCATTCTGTTCTTTTCAAATCGATGTGAAAGAACATAATATAGATATACTTGTATCGAATGCATTAAAATGGGGATCATGCGGTTATGGCGCTGGAATTTTATTTATTAAAAGTAATCTACTAAGAGAGAAGGAGATCCCTTTTTCAAGTTGGTTGAGTGTTGAGGATCCATTTTCTCTTAATAATGATAACTTAAAGGTTATCAATAAAACAAGATATATGGATGCTTTTGGAGGATGTCCGAATTTTGGAGCACTTCTATCATTAAAAGGCACTTTGGATCTAATTAAAACTAACTTAGGTAAAGGAGATATTAAAAGCGGAATTAAAAGAATTCAACAGAGAATAATATACTTAACAAATACTTTTATTGAAGAAATTAAAAATTTTAATTTTAAAATAATAACACCACTAGATCCGAAATTTAGGTCAGGTATAATTACACTTGAGCATCAGAAAGCACAAAAGATTTACAATGTGTTTTTAAAAAACAAGATATATATCTCTTTAAAGAGATATCCTAATTTTCAAAAGGATACTTTACTTCGATTTGCATTTAATTACTATAATAATGAAGATGATATAAAAAGAGTTGTAAAAATACTAAAAATGCTAAAGTTCTAAGTTCAGGTAACTTTAAACTTTACTTGAAGTTCATTCACAAAATCTATTTTTTGAATTATACTCTTATATCTAAGAAGTAAATTAAAAAACTACTTAATACTTAGAAGTATTGAGTTTTATAAAAAAAAAGTGATTAAAAAATGGAATTCGGCTATAGCGGAAATATATTAAGAATTGATCTCTCAAATGAAAAAATCTCGATTGAAAACCCTGATGATCTATTTTATAGGAAATATATTGGAGGAGAAGGATTTATTGCTTATTATCTTCTTAAGGAAGTGCCAAAAGGTGTAGATTCTCTTGATCAAAAAAATAGATTGATATTTGCTACTGGGCCTTTAACTGGAACAAATATTCCTGGATCAGGAAGGAATAGTATTGGAGCAAAATCTCCTTTAACTGGAGGATTTGGAGTATCTGAAGTAGGAGGTTATTGGGGAGCTGAATTAAAACATGCTGGATTTGATGCGATAATAATTGAAGGAAAATCTAACAAACCTGTATATCTCTGGATTCAAGATCAAGAAATAGAAATAAAGGAAGCTGGTCATTTGTGGGGAAAATCTACAGGAGATACACATAAATCAATTATTAAGGAATTAAATGATAAACTCATCCGTATTGCCTGTATTGGTCTTGCTGCAGAGAATTTAGTCAAATATGCGTGTGTTATTAATGATTATAGAAATGCCGCAGGGCGAAGTGGAATGGGGGCAGTAATGGGTTCAAAAAATTTAAAAGCAATAGCCATTAGAGGCCATAATAAAACAAAAGTAAATAATAAAGAACAATTACGAAGAATTTTAAAAGAAACTTATGATCTATTCAAAGCATACAGTCAATATTTTGCATTCGGGACAGGGGGAAACCTTATGGAACAATTTGCTTCATCAGGCAATCTTCCCACTCGAAATTTTCGAGATGGTGAATTTAAATATGCAAAAGAAATAGATCCTGCACTTTTTAGCGATAAAGTCAATTTAAAAAGAGAAACCTGTTATGCATGCCCTATTCGGTGTAAAAAGATTGTAAATATTACTCAACCATTTTATATTGATCCACAATATGGAGGTCCAGAATATGAAACAATCGCAGCTTTTGGGTCTAATTGTGGCATAAGTGATATTATTTCAATATCCAAAGCAAATGAAATTTGTAATAAAGCATCTTTAGATACCATTTCTGCGGGAGTTGCAATTAGCTTCGCAATGGAGTGCTATGAAAATGGAATCTTGACCGAAAAAGATACAAATGGATTGAAACTAAATTTTGGAAATACTGAAAGTATGTTAAATTTGTTGGAAATGATTATTAATCGTGAGGGAATAGGTGATATTTTAGCTAATGGCGTTAAAAGTGCATCTGCTAAAATTGGTGGAAAATCTCAAAAGTTTGCCATTCATGTGAAGGGTCAAGAAGTACCTATGCATGAACCACGCTTAAAACAGGGAATGGGTATTGGGTATGCTATGTCACCAACAGGAGCGGAACATATGGCTAATTTACATGATAATTCAATCTCTAATAAAGATAGAGTTCAAGGATTTGCTACTTTTAGTATTTATACTCCACTTGATTTAACTGATTTAGGTACTAAGAAAATAAAATCATTAGTTTATTTTACTAATTGGAGAATAGTTGAAAATTCACTTCTAGTTTGCTTTTTTAGTCCATATACAATGAATCAAGAGAATGAATTATTAAAAGCAGTAACAGGATGGGATGTATCTACTTGGGAGTTAATGAAGTTCGGAGAGAGAATATCCACTTTAGCTAGGATTTTTAATACACAACATGGTTTTACTAAAAAGGATGATTGCCTTCCAGAAAGATTTTTTGAACCACAAACTTCAGGAGCATTAGATAAGACATCAATTGATTCAGAAAAATTTGAAAAAGCAATAGCTTTTTATTATAAAATGATGGGATGGAATAGAGAGGGTTTGCCTTCTAAGAGAAAACTTGAGGAATTAGACATTGAATGGGCAAATATTAATCAATAATGAGAAACCATAAAAGATTTACTTGAGATGTTCATAAATACCTATTAAAATTTTTATGAATATATACATTACAAAAAATGGTTGAAAATATGCTAATATATAAATAGCAACATCATCACTAACCTTATAGAAATAATTAGATATATGCATATATCCCATAAAACTAATCCAAACTTCTTGAAGGGGAGACTTAGTTATGATTTTGGATCAAAAAGACTTCGAAAACCTTGAAGCTCAGTTTAAGTTCTTCATGGATTCCATAGATGACTTAGTAGCTGTACTTGAACCAACAGCTAATTATAGAATCGAACAAATAAACAGGAATTCATTTTTGGAAAAGTTAGGATATTCATATAAAGATGTAATTGGAAGGAGTATAATTAATTTTGTTTATCATGAAGATTCTAAAAAAGCTATTAAAAGTTTTAAGAAAGAAGTCGATCATATAGACCGAATTCAAGAATTACGGTTAAAAGGTTCAGCGGGAGAAATAATCTGGACCGAGATTAAAACAAAAAAATTCAAGAATGAATTAAATGAGAAAAGAATCTTAATCATTATTAAAGACATAACTAAGCGAAAAAAAATAGAAGAAGAATTAAAAATTGGGGAAGAGAGATTTAAAAAAATTACTGAATCTATTCCTGAAATTCGATTTTGGAAACTTTTCAATCCTAAAAAATATGAGGAAGCATTACAGAGTTCATATGAAATGCTCCAAACAGTAATGGAAAACATCCCTCAATATGTTTATTGGAAAGATAATGATTTAAATTATCTTGGATGTAATAATAACTATGCTAATTTGATTGGAGTTGAATATCCTGAGAATATTATTAATAAAAAAGATACAGATTTGCTTTATGATGATCAACAGATTTACTATAACCAAAAAAAAGAAAAAGATTTAATTGATTCTGATAAAGCAGAATTTAATGTTATTGAGTCATGGATTTTGAGAAACGGGAAGAAAATATGGGTTCAAATAAATAGGATACCACTTTATGACTCCGATGAGAATGTTGTAGGAATTCTTGTAACTTTTGAAGATGTTACAGAACGGAAGAAGTCAGAAGAAAATTTAAAAGAATCTGAAAAAAAATACAGAAATTTGATTGAAAGCTCCCCATTTGCAATATTGTTATTCGATATCGATGGTAGAATTATTGATTATAATACAACTACAGAAAAATTATTTGGGTATAAAAAAGGAGAATATATAGGTAAAACCTATGAGGATCTTCCGTTATATCCTCCTGAAATTTTTTCAGTTTTAAATAAAAAGCTAAGGAAGTTATATAAAGGAGGAGAAATTGGACCTACAGAATTTCAAGTCTATAAGAGGGATGGAACATATGCATGGGTTAATGCTGAGTTATCACTGATAAAGTTAGCTGATAAAACATACTTCCAAGCAATTGCCCAGGACATTACCGAGAAAAAAGAAGCAGAACAAAAGTTAAAATTATCAGAATTAAAATATAAAACTTTAATCGAAAACATTCCTGATGTAATTTACTCATCACTACCAGATGAAATTAGTAGCACGTTATTTGTTTCGAGTAGATGGGACGAATGGACAGGGTATTCCCCTGAAGAAATGTATAATAATCCAGAATTATGGAAACAATCTATACATCCAGATGATCGAGAAGTCACACTTAAAGAATACAAAATCGCTGCTGAAAAGAAAGAAGAGTTTATTATCGAATATAGAGTAATACATAAAGATACAGGACAAGAGTATTTTTTAAGGGATCATGGTGTTCCTATCCTTGATAATAATAATAATATAGTTAGCTATGATGGAGTAATTACAAATATTACTGAACGCATAAAAGCTGAAGAAATGTTAAAAGACTCGGAAGAAAAATATCGTAATTTATTGGATACATCAACTGTTGGTATTTTAGAAATAAATATTGAAAATATGGAAGTTACTTTCATAAATCCTAAACTCTTAGAAATAACTGGTTATTTTGAAGCCGAATCTTTAGGGAATAAATTTATCCAAAATATAATCCATCCAGATGACCTAAATAAGGTATTAAAATCTTCAGAGGACAAAGATTTAGAATTTAGAATAGTAACTAAAGATGGAAAGTTAAAATGGCTCCATGGTCGTCGATGGAATCAATATGATGAGAGTGGAGAACCAATCGGTTTTAGATTATGGTTGGAAGATATTACTGAAAAAAAAATGTATGAAGAATTAATTTATGAGTTAAATATCAACTTTCTTAACTTCTCTACAGATACTCGAAAAAATATTGAACTACTTCTTAAAACTAGTTTAAAACTTCTAGATGGAAAAATTGCTATTTATGCCAATAAAATTGAACATGATGGAGATAAATTGTTTCGAGTCATGACAAGTGAAGGAGAAGTAATGACACTTCCTATAACAGATTTTATGAATAATTTCTATATAAGTGAATTATTTAATGAGAATCACGATTTTCCTCAAATTTTTTATGATATAGACAAAATTGAAAGGGCTAACAAAGATAAATTCATTAAAGAAAATAATATTAAAGCTCTTTATGGAAAATTGGTTATGTCCCAAAATGAACTCAATGATATGATGTGTGTACTATATCCTGAAAATCCTTTAATAACCAATCAAGATAAGCTAGTACTATTTTTAATATGCGATGCAATCGAAATTGAACAAAGGCGATGGCAAGTACAACAACATCTTGAAGAGCAAGCACAAGAACTGAGCGAAATAAATAGATTAAAAACCGATTTATTTTCAAGAACTTCTCATGAATTGAAAACACCTCTGATATCAATTAAAGGTTTTACTGAACTATTACTAACACTTCATGCAAATAAATTCGATGATGAAATCATTTCTATTCTCAATGAAATCATGAAGGGCAGCAGACGGCTTGAAGATTATATCAACACCATTGTAGAAAGTTCAAAATTAGAACAGGGATTAATGAAATTAAACAAAATTAAGGAAGACTTATCGTTTATTGTGAAAGAGTGTATTACTGAATTGGAAAGTAATGCAAGATTGCGTAGTCAAACAATACTCAATAAAGTTAAAAATAATCTTATTACTTTGCTCGATAAAGAAGGAATAAAGGAAGTTATTTCAAATCTACTGATAAATGCAATAAAATATACACCTGTAGGAGGAGAAATTACCATTGAATCTCAGACTAAAGACGATTTATATGTGATTTCTGTGAAAGATACAGGTATCGGTCTTACTGATGAAGAAAAAAAGCACCTTTTTACTCAATTTGGAAAAATTGAGAGATACGGACAAGGATGGGATGTTGGGATCGAAGGTACAGGATTAGGATTATACATCTCAAAAGAAATCGTTGAATTACATGGCGGGAAAATTTGGGCAGAATCCAAAGGGAGAAATAAAGGCAGTACTTTTTATTTTTCCTTACCAATTCTAAAAAATCATTAAATAAAATTTTAACAATGTTCCAATAAATTATATCTTATATTCTAATATTAAATGTCTTCGATCTCTCAAACCTCCCATCTTTATTGCAACTGCTGCATTTGCAATGTTATCAGCTCCTACTGGCCACGAACCCCATCTTAAACCTTCGCTATATACTTTTTTAGAAGTACATCCGTACATAAACATGGCAAGGCCTCTATTTCTATGGTCAGGATGAACGACCCAATCATGAAAACTTGCTGAATTAATCCGACCTTTGTTATCTCTTGAAAATGGATTAGGTATAATAAATCCACAAGCTACCATCTCATTTTTAGGTTTATAATATACCGTCCATATCATAGATTCAGTTCCAAAATTATGAATGAAATCATGATGTGCTTCAGCATTATATCTATGTTGTGGAGAGATTTGAGCAGAAGGCGGCATATACTTTATATGTAAATTGATAAAATCATCTATAATTTGAGGAATTTCTTCTTTTTTAGGATTATGGTATTCGTATTCAGAAAAATCATACTGAATTTTTCCGTTTTTTCCTTTAAGCTTGAAGGGATTTAACTTTATAACAATCACATCATAGCGATCTTCTTCAAATTTTATATAGAATTGATTTTCTAAAAAAGTTAATTGATAAACCGGTGGATTAATTGGACAACCTATGAATAATTTTTTACTGCTTCCAGGAACCATAAAACCCCAACCAAAAATCATCGCGGGAATATTTACTGGGCCTCTAATATATTTAAAATTATGCATTTTAGCATATTTAATAATTTCTTCGACTAAAACTTGAATTTTTTTTTTGTCGTGATCATATACCCCACAAAATCCAAAAAATAAAGTTTCTCTCCCATCCGAGTAAATTAAAGAAATTCCAGCTACTTTATCGGTCATTCTTTTAAAAAAAGTATCATCTATATTTTCGTAAAGAAATAATCCTTTTGCTTTATATGCGTTAAATGCTCCGATAATATATTTATGAAATTGGTGTAAAATTGGGATATTTATTCCTAAATGTAAATATTTTAATATGATATTAGGATCATCAATAATTTCAACAAATAAACTAAATTTTTGAGACATAATATAGAAAATTTTTATTATTCAAATAAATCTAATTCTAATTGAAACCTTTACAAATTTTGACCGATTCCATAGTAAATTAATAATCCGGAAGGTATTACAATACAAAAAACTAAAACCGTCCAAATAGATTTAAAATTTTCCAAAATAATCACTGCGTCAGTTAACTCTGAAGTATTGTATAAAATCAAACCATAAAATGCAGAAAACATGCCAATTATCCCTATTAAAAATAATCCAAACTTTTTTTTTAATCTTTTATCTGTAAAAGTGTGATATAATTTTATTGATAATAATATTGATGGAAAAGATATAACTAATGTAAAAAATAAATAACTTATGATGAAAAATTGAATACTAAACGAGGGAGTCCAATTTGTTTGTTCATTAATTGTTATCCCTCCAGGCCAAAGTAATAATATCAAATCTGCTAAGCCATATATAATTACTATAATTAATTGTTTCTTAATTGAATAATACATTTTCATGTTAAGTAGATTTATAATAAAAAGGATTAAGAAAATAAATCCAAATAGTATCAAGAAAGCAGCACTAAAGTATAAAATGTAACCACCCAATGAGCTACTAAAAGGTAAAAAGATAAGATTTAATAAAAAACCAGTTGCTGGAAAAAAATAAAATGCTCCTAATGCTAATGTTATACGGTTTCGATTTCTTTTAATAACTTTAAATGCTAAATAATATAGGAGGAGTGAGAGAAACGTATGCATCAAAAAAATCAATAATAAACGAGCTATTTCTATTTCCTGAAAAAGCAAATAATCACTATTTATAATTTTAATTTTAATAATATTATGGTTATTAAATAATTTATATCATATCCAAGTAATTATCATTTAATTAATATTAATGATATACAAAATTAAAAAATAGATTATCAAATATTAAATTCTATTGATTTCATTCTCAAATAATCATATCCTAATATTTTTGGAGCTAATATTTTCTCCTTTATTTCTAAAATTCCTGAATAAATAATTTCGAATGTTAAATATGAAGCATTAAGTCTGATTATAGGAGATAATGAAATAAAGGGATGATTTTGTTCTAACAAAGCTTCTAATATACCTGGTTCTCTGTTGTAAGTTTCTTTAATATTAGGAAACTCTAACAACTTTGATAGCGTTTCTCTTTTGAAGGTTTGATTAAATTCATTTAATTTTGAATTCTTAAGGTCTGAAATTGAGAGTTTATGGCTATTAAGGTTATAACATGTTTCATAATCAATACTATTTGAAGTAAACCACCAGGCAAATATATAAGGGATTCCCCATGATTCTACCATTGGAACTTCTTGTTTTTGACATTCTCTTGCTATCAAAACCGAAATAAGGGGATCATCAAGAGTTAGTGCCACAACTTTAGTTTCTTGAATTATTTTAGATATATTAAATTCATCAATTTCATAAAACGTTTGAAGGATAATATTTGGATTTATTCCTTTTAACATTTTCTCAATAACATCTATTTTATATTTACCTAAATCATTTAAAGAACACAATTGCCTATTAAGATTAGAATTTTCAAAAGTATCATTATCACAGATGACTAATTTTTCACATCCAGAGCGAATTAATTGTTCTGCTACAGAACCACCCAAACCACCTAATCCAAGAACTGCTATTTTAGATTTTCTAAGCTTTTCTTGCTCTTCTTTAGAGATTAATCCAATATTTCTTTCGATTTGATGCCAATAAGAATTTAACCAGTTTATATGTTTTTTCATTTTGATTTAATTAAATAAATTTTTCAAATAAAAATTTTTTTTAACCAGTTTAAAAAAAAATTTCACTTATAGGAAAGAAATTGTTCCAAATATCCATTACTTTTTACTTCTCCATAATAACCAAGAACTTCCAATAACTCTCTTGTCTCAGGTATTAATTTTATGTTCTCATTAATAGGCGTTCGAGAATAGTTAAATACAACAGAATCTCCAAATAACCTTGATTCCTTGTTATATTTCCAACATGGTAAATATCCATTAGGTTTGAATTTCATATTATAAAATAATCTTTGGTCAATAGGCTTATAAGCTGACACAAAACATTGGAAGTAGTTCACTTTTCTTTTATATATGAACTCCCTGAGATTTATTAAAAATGCCTGCAATTCTTCTGGATATGAAATATTGTATTTTGTTTTTTCTATTGATCTGCTATAAGGATTATATATAAATTTGAAATATGATGAATTTAATGAAAAATTTATACTTTCATTCTTATATTTATCCCTTTCAATTTGGACTTTTATTTTTCTTTTTAAGCTAGCTACGTTAGTAGAATTAATTCTATTATCTTCGAACTTATAATTTACTAACTTTGTAAAAGAAAATTCTTCAACTAATTCGGGAAATGGTAACTTATATCTTTTCTGAGCATAAGCATATCCTCGTATCACGGGTAATATTATTTTAGGCAAATCTTTTCTACGATATTGATTTAAAACTTCATCAGAATAAGCAATATGAAGAAATTCTGATTCTTCCCTTCCAAAAAATATATCTTTATTAGGATAAAAAGCAATTGGCTTTAAACCACACAAAGCTGTAGCAAATTGCGGTGCAGGATTATTTGTTCGAATTTCACCAATCCAAATTGGAATTTGTTTTTTATAATTATTCCAGAAATATATCAAAGATCCTGTGAATGCTTTTAAAGAATCTACAATATGACGGAACTTTTTGCGTATAATAAAGCCATATAATAATCCAACTTTATTCTTAAATTTCAAATTTGCTCCAAAACATCCTGCTAGCTCTTCATTATTTGAAATGAATAAAATCCATCTCACTTTATTTTTTTCCATTAATAGAGAGATTTCCTCAGGATCTTCCATATTTTTAAATGGATAACTACCATGGTAAATTTCTTTGAAAAGATTAGCAATATCTTCAGAATCAGAAGGTTCAGCAATTCTAAGGGATGTTATTAGTTTCTCAGATGTCCTTACTTTATTCAATTTGAAATCTAAGTTTAATAAGGTATCTAATCCAGATTCTAAAATGTCTTCATATTGATTTAAAAAATCATCAATACTAATTACTGGCTTTTTGTGTAAAGAAAAACTTTGAGAAACCAATCTTATCCTTGTTTCCTAATAATTTTTATTAATAAAAGTCTATTATATTTAATGGAAAAAATGTGCTAAAGTAATGGTATTAGAGTTGATAAAGATATCTGTTTTTAAATATTTAAAATTTATTGTTTAAATTAGTTTTTCGTGAAACTTAACATCGATGTTAAAGTAATATTTAATGTTTAAGGATTAATTGTTGAGCTAATTTATTTTCTGAATTTTAATCTGAAAAAAAGGAAAAGAATGTTTTTAGCATATCCGCTATAAAATTTTAATTATTAACTTATTTTGTCATTAGAATTAATATTTTTCAGTTAACTCAATTATTCCAAAATAAATTGGCAAAAAATTAAAAATATATAAATGTAATTTGATAAGTATAACATAAAGAGTTAATATTTTTGATTTAAATGCAGTTAGAGATCTCAGAGCTAGAAACTACACTTATCCCTGTTAATGAATTATTACTCAAAGGGAAGAATACTAAGGCTATAAAGTATCTGAACAAACTTTTAGATCAAGATCCGTCAAACGATCAAGCATGGCTTCTTTTAGGTATTGCTAAGCGCCGAATTGGTAAACTAGATGAAGCTTTAAAATGCTTTACAGCCGCTATTGAATTGAATAATGCTCTTTTAGAAGCGTGGGGTTTATTAACGATTACTTATTTAGATAAAGGATTTCGAAAGCTCGCAGAAGAATCTATTGATAAAGCTGTTGTTTTAAATCCTCAGGAAGAAAAATTTGAATTTTATAGAGAGAATTTAATACGAGTATATGAGAAATTTGGACCCTTTTTCTAAGAATTAATCTATATTAATCTGACTTTTTAATTGAAATCAGTTAGAATATTACACATTAATATAAATTTAAGGAAAGAATTCTGGATGTTTCTTTTCAATATTGTTTAGGGTAGAGACTAAGTGGTAGAGAAGCTTTTCGTCCTTGTATTCATTAATAGTTTCCGATAGCTTATCTAATAGTTTATTTGCGAGCTTGGCATCATTCTTAGAATAATTGTGTGTCTTACCTTGGAAGATTAAATCAAATTCTTCTTCAAACCATCTAAGTTTATGCTTAAACTCTTTCTTAATTTCCTTGTAATCATCAAAATTAAGACTCATACGTCTCCTCTATTATTAAAACCCTTGTCCAATAGATAGATATTAATGGGCTAACATAGTAATCTTAGTTCCTATATATAAATAAAGTGTTTTTCAATTTAGTAATTTGAAAAAAAGGAAAATCCAATTTTGGGATAATTTACTATATTCTGAAGCAAAGATTGATTTATTGTAGAATTTTGTCGTTATAAGCTTAGTTTATTCTATATTTGATTTCATTTATTATCTAAATGATACCGACAAAAACACTTAACATCAATTTTTCATTAAAATAGTATTTAAACAAGTTAAATTCAGATACTTTTGTATATAACTCTCTTAAAAATTGGACTCCGAATTTTTTAAGAAGATTTGCGTTAATATATTATTTAAAAGATAGATATTTTTCTGAAGAGTAATTGGTGATTTTTATCATGATAGATGACAATGGGGATATTGAAAAATTAGAAATTGTTAAAAAATATTTTAATCGAATTTTTAACGTTCTCTCAAAAGAAGTAAGAGAAAAACTGTTAAAATTAGATTTTTCTAAAAGAGATTTGAATAAAATTAAAAAAGAATTAGCTTTTTTATCTGAAGAACAACAAAAAAAGTATTTAGAAGAATTAGCAGAAAATAAAACCTAAAATTTTAGCTGTAGAATTATAATAAGGGAAGATCAGTTTCTCTTTTTAATAACTTCTTTAATTGCTCAATTTGATCATCCTTTTCTTTAATAATGGTGTTTAAATCCTTGATAATTTTCTCTTTTTCTTCAAACACTTTTTGATTCATATGATTTATCAAATTAATCTCTTCTCTTAAAATTTCAATAATTTTTTCTTTATCTTCTTCACGCTTATCTATAACATCTAAATCCTTTTTCAATTCTAAAATTTGCTTAATTTTTTCTGTCGTTAGTATTCTAATTTTCCTTTTTTCATCATCTATTTCATTCTGATTACTCTGAGAATTTTCACCCAATTTAATCTAACTCTCATCAAATATTACTGTACCATCTATTATATTTCATAGTTAGTTTTTAAACATTTGTACAGTTTTGTGAAAGTAGTAAAAAGAAAAATCTATATTAAGATTATCTTTTTGATAATAGTTCTTCCCTTCGACGCCGGTAATACACAATAGGATTATCCCCTTGAATTAATTTTTCTTCCATACTTAATTGAGTCTTTATTGGACGTTGAGTAACAACAACTCTACGATCTTGATGCAAAATAATAATATTAAATTTATTAGCTAACCAATTTACTATGGATTTTATAATTGGTATTCTAACAAACTTTTGGTAGAACCTCATATAAAACTTAGTATGATTTTCATCAATAGGAACAAAAGCTATAAAAATACGTACTTTATCTCCTAGATAATTCTGCCAGATATGAGGGAATTTAAATTGGAGGTGAAAAATTTTCATACTTTCTGTAAATTCTTCAGGTTTTAACGGTTTTGTCTTCCCATCATCTTTTTGATTATAAACCCAAAAAGTAAACTCATTGCCATCTTTAGAAGGCTCAATTAAAGGTCCATGAACAAGAGTTTGATATCCCCTACCAATTGTATTATGATGTACGAATGGTAAGTGAACAACATCAAGTTGATTCTCAATCGCACGTGAATAATGAACTGGCCATATTTCAGTATAACTTTTATATGAAAATTTTTTATCAATATTTTCGAAAAATGGTAATGGAGGGTAGCTTTCTTGTGTCTTTCCCCACCAAATCCATATAAAATCATGTTGTTCTTTAGTAGCGTATGAATTTACCTTGAATCTATCGGGTACTGGAGTATTTTTCCCATTTGCAGGAATTATAGTACACTGACCTGTTTTATCATATCTGAGACCATGGAAAGGGCATTCGACAGTACTACCTTTATCACAAATTTTTCCAATACTTAATGCTGCACCTCGATGCGCACACTTATCTCTTAAACAGATAATATCTCCCTCTTCATTTCGCCATAAAACTAACTTTTCTCCCAAACGCAGGACGCTAACTAATCTACTTTTTGGTATTTCTTTAGATTCTAAAATAGCATACCATTGATTTCTAATCATCTTTACTCGATAGACAAAATTAAAACTAATTTAAGATTTCACGCTTAATATTTTATAAATTCAATCTATTAGAGATGCTCCTTTATTATCAATAAATCGCTTTTATAAATCTAAAAAATATACTAATTAATCTAAACGTTTAATATGGCTATAAACTTACAATAACAAATTTTTTAATGAAATGTACTTTTCACTTCATAAGATTATAAATTTAAAATTGTTTGGAAAAACAATGAGTGATAATGTAGAAAAATATATCAAGCGAAAAGTCTATAAATCGACAAGTTCCAAAATTACTCAAAAATTTATCGATGCTGGATTAGAAAAAATCAGAGCGTGTATTAATTGTGGGACATGTACAGGAAGTTGCCCTTCAGGAAGACGAACAGCATACCGTACGCGATCAGCAATCCGACGAGCTCTAACTGGAGATGAATCTGTCTTAAAGGATATGGATATATGGCTCTGCAGTACGTGTTATTACTGTTATGAAAGATGTCCTCGTGATATTCCAGTAACAGATATGATTATAAAACTAAGAAATATTGCTGTTGAAGAGGGCTATATTTTAGACTCTCATTTTGGATTAGCTAATAAAATATTTTATACAACGGGGCATGGTGTACCCGCTAATGGTGAAGCTAATAAGAAATGGAGAGATTTACGCGAATCTTTTGGCTTACCTCCTCTACCTCCAACCGTTCATATGCATCCTGAAGCCGTTAAAGAATGCCAAGAATTAATGAAATCGGTTGGTTTTAGAAAATTAATGGATGATATAGAAAAGAAAAAAGAAAAAGAAAAACAAGAAGCAGATAAATCTGAAAAGGACAATAAATAGGAGGTTGAAAGTAGAATGGTTGAGGAAAAAAAATTAAAATATGGTTTTTTTTTGGGGTGTGTTGCTCCCAATAGATACCCCATGATTGAAGCTTCTATTAGAGCAGTATTTGAACATTTAGGTGTAGAGATATTAGAATTAGAGGGAGCCTCATGTTGCCCTGCACCAGGAGTTTTTAGAGCATTCCATATTCCTACTTGGTTAGTAATTGCAGCTAGAAATTTAACTATTGCTGAGGAATTAGGAGTTGATGTGATTACGGGGTGTAATGGGTGTTATGGTACATTAAGAGATACATGGTATGAGTTGCAACATGAACCAGAATTAAAAAAAATGGTGAATGAACACCTTTCAAAGATTGGAAGGCAATATAAAGGAAGTATTGAGCCTAAACATATTGTTCAAGCGTTATATAAAGATATGGGAATTGATTTTCTGCGAGGTTTTGTAAAACATAAATTTAAGGATCTCAAAGTTGCAGTACATTATGGATGTCATATAGTTAAACCAAGTGATAAGAGACCTTGGGATGGAGAGTATGAATGTCCAACTTTTCTTGATGAAATAGTTGAATTAACAGGGGCAAAAAGTATTGATTATCAAGATAAATTTATGTGTTGTGGAGCAGGAGGCGCAGTCAGAACAGCGGTAAAAGAAGTATCAGCAGATTTCTCAAGAGAAAAATTAACCAATATTAGAGATGCTGGTGCTGATATAATTATCGATTGCTGCCCTTTTTGTCATTTACAATTAGATTTGGGTCAAGTAGAAGCAAATAGCATATATAAAGATATGATCGGAGAACCATTTAATATTCCTGTTATATATATCACTCAATTACTTGGTTTATCATTTGGTATTGATCCTAATCGTTTAGGATTAATTAAAAATCATGAGTTAACTGGAGTTTCTCCATTTATTCCAGTAGAACCCTTTTTAAATTACATAAAGGAGCAATTATTTTAGGAGATATAGAATATGACAGAAGTCAAAAAAGAAATGGACGAGGTTAAAAAAGAAATAATTGTTACCGGTAATGAGAAACCTCAGGTTGGAGTCTATATTTGCCATTGTGGAGTAAATATAGGTGGTGTTGTTTCGGTTCCGGATTTAGTAGAATATTCTAAAACCTTACCGGATGTATCAGTTGCGCGTGAATATAAATTTTTTTGTTCAGATACAGGTCAGAATATCATTAAAGAAGATATACAAGCGGGTTTGGTTAATAGGGTTGTGGTAGCGGCATGTTCTCCCAGAATGCATGAACCAACATTTAGATTAGTTTGCAAAGAAGCAGGTTTAAATCAGTTCTTGTTTGAACAAGCGAATATTAGAGAACATTCTACATGGGTACATATGAAAGATCCAGAAGGGGCATATGAGGCAGCAAAAGATCTGATTAAAATGTCAGTTGCTAAGGCTAGAGAGTTACAACCACTAGAAGTTAAAACTGTTAGTATCGAGCCAGCTTGTTTAATTATAGGTGGAGGGATTGCAGGAATGAATTCTGCTATAGATTTGGCCACAGAAGGATATAAAGTTTATTTAGTTGAAAAAACACCAACTATTGGAGGACATATGGCACAATTAGATAAGACATTTCCTACAATGGATTGTAGTGCTTGTATTTTAACTCCAAGGATGGTAGATGTAGCAAGGAATGAAAATATTGAGTTATTAACTTATTCAGAAGTTGAAGAAATAACAGGTTACGTTGGAAATTTTGAAGTTACAATAAAGAAAAAACCACATTATGTTGATCAGGAAGCTTGTACTGGATGTGGAATTTGTGAAGAAGAATGTCCTATAGTTTGTGGGAATGAATTTGATCTTGGCTTAGCTACAAGAAAGGCAATATATATTCCTTTCCCTCAAGCAGTTCCCGGTAAATACACAATTGATATGGATAATTGTATTAAATGCGGGATTTGTGCTAGACCAACAGTTTGTGAGCCAGATGCCATTAGATATGATGATAAACCAGAATATATCAAAGTTAATGTGGGAACTATAATAATCGCAACTGGTTGGGATTTATACGATCCAACCGAATTAAAACAATTTGGATATGGCAGATATCCAAATGTTATTACAGGTCTTCAAATGGAACGTTTACTAAGTTCCACTGGACCTTTAGTTGGAAAACCCGCAAGACCTTCGGATCTTAAGGAACCCCATAGTATTGCTTTCCTCCAATGTGTAGGAAGCAGAAATTTTAGAGAAGGTGGTCACCAATATTGCTCAAGAGTTTGTTGTATGTATGCAACTAAACAAGCAAGACAATATAAAGAAAAGCATCCAGATGCAGATGTATATATATTTTATATGGACATTCGAGCTTTTGGCAGGGGATACGAAGAGTTTTATGAATCAGCTGGAAGAAATTATGGAATTAATTATATAAGAGGCAGAATTGCTGAGGTTAGGGAAGGAGAAAATAATAAAATTATCATTAGGGCTGAAGATACTTTACTTCAAGAACCAATTGAATTTGAAGTTGATTTATTTGTTCTTTCCTGTGGATTAGAAGCTAGAGCCGATGCGAATAAGGTTGCGTCATTAGTCAGAGTTCAAAGATCATCAGATGGATTTTTCATGGAAGCCCATCCTAAACTAAGACCAGTAGACACCTTAACTGAAGGAATTTTTATAGCTGGAGTTGCTCAAGGTCCAAAGGATATTCCAGATTCTGTAGCCCAGGCAAAAGGAGCAGCATCAAGTGCCGCAACATTAATGGCTAAAGGTGAAGTCGAACTAGAGCCATTTTTTGCAGTTGTACGTCAAGATCAATGTATTGGATGTGGGATGTGTGTTGAAAATTGTGCCTATGGTGCTATTGAATTAATTGAGGACAGAAGATTTGGCACAGTTGCCTCTGTTAACCAAGCATTATGTAAAGGTTGTGGTGCTTGTTCTGGTAATTGTAGATGCTCTGCTATAGACATTATTGGGTTTACAGGTGAGCAGATATTTTCAATAATAATGGGAGGAGAACTCTAATGAGCAAGGCAGAATCACAATTAAAAGAATCAGAAGATAAAAAACAGTGGGAACCAAAAATAATTGCATTTCTTTGTAATTGGTGCTCCTATGCTGGTGCCGATTTAGCGGGTGTAAGTAGAATACAGTATCCATCGAATATTAGAATAGTAAGAGTTCCATGTTCGGGGAGAGTAAATCCTTTTTTCATAATTAAAAGTTTATTAAGAGGATGGGATGGTGTTATTGTCTCAGGATGTCATCCGGGTGATTGCCATTATATTAGCGGTAATTTAGTAGCACGAAGGCGTTTTGCGATTTTGAAAGATTTATTAACCCTCTTTGGAATACACCCAGATAGGGTCACATTTATGTGGTCTTCTGCATCTGAGGGGGATCGTTTTGCAAATTTAGTTAAAAAAGTAACGAATAATATCAAAAATCTAGGACCAAATAATCAATTTAAAACTACATGGTGATTTAAATGGAAATTGAAAATCAAAACAAAGATATTGAACAAATGATAAGAGAATTAGCTAGAAAGCTACTTGAAGAAAAACAAGTTGATGTAATTATTGGATACACAACAGGTACAATTCCCTTAAGTTCATCACCAATTGTAATTGATAAAGTTGATGATGTAGACAAATTGATTTGGAATAATTTATGTTATATTAATTTAGCTAATTATTTGGTTCCTCGAATTCCAACACTATATAATAAAGAAGGAGAAAAATTAAAAGTTGGTATCGTTTCGAAAGGGTGCGTAGGGAGAGCTTTAATTCATCTATCAGTAGAACACCAAATCGAACTTGAAAATATTAAAATAATTGGAATTCCTTGTAATGGAATCATAAATAGAAAAAAAATTGAAGATGAAATTGGAGAAAGAGAAATCTTTGAGATCTCAGTATCAGGAGATAAAATAATAGTAAAGGGAAGTGACTTTGAAGAAGAATTTCCTTTTAATGAATATATGAATGAATTATGTAAAGCATGTAAAGTTAAATCACCTCCAAGTGTAGCTGATATCTGCGTTGGAGAATGCTTAGAAAATCCTATTATTGAGGATGATTTCTCAGATCTTACTGAATTTGATTCAAAAACCCCTGAAGAAAAATGGGAATATATTAAAAATCTTTTGGAAACATGTACTCGATGTTATGCATGTAGAGAAGCATGTCCTATGTGTTATTGTAATTTATGTTTTGTAGATCAAAACAAACCTATATGGTTTGGCAAAACAACAGAATATAATGATATATTTGTATTCCATTTAGTTCGAGCAATGCACATGGCGGGTCGATGCGTAGGTTGTGGTGCTTGCAGTAGTGTATGTCCAATGGGGATTGATTTAAATTTAATAACAAGGTCATTAGAAAAGATCGCAAAGGAAAGGTTCAATTTTACATCTGGTGTCGATTCGGGAACCTTACCCCCTATGATGGCTTTTGATATGGAAGATGAACAAGAATTTATGATGGAAGAAGACTAAAAGAGGTATTTGAAAATATGGAACAAAAGATATTAAAAAAAGATCAAATTGCAAAGTTATATGAAGAATTAAGTAAAAGTTATAATTTTTATGCTCCTTTTAAAGAAAAGAGAAATATAGTATTTAGCAAAATAACAAACCCAGACGATATTGTACTCGATTTTTTAAATTCAAAAGTACCACCAAAAGAAATATTATTTCCGAAGACCGATATTCTTTTTGAATATAAAATTAATGGAAAAGAGATAGAGATCGAGGAACCTAAAAATCTAGATGAAAAAAACATAATATTTGGAATAAGACCCTGTGATGCTCATAGTTTTGTCTTATTAACGAATTTTTTTTCTCAGGGGGATTTTAAAGATGATATAATCGTCAATCGAAGAAATAATACAATTTTAATAGGAATTGGTTGTAATACTCCAAAAACTACTTGTTTTTGTACATCTATAGATGGAAATCCATTTCAAAAGGAGGATATGGATATTTTTTTGGTAGATTTACAAAATAAATATCTTGTTGAGGCAATAAGTGATAAAGGTAAAGACATAATTAAAAAACTTTCATGGCTTTCTGATGCAACAAAATCAGATCTAGAAAAGGCTCAAGAGTTAGCAAAAAAGGCAGAAGAATCAATTGTATCAAAATTAGATTTAAAGGATATAGATAAAATTTTGGATCCAAACTTTGATCATCCAATCTGGAAAGAGGTTAGTGAAATCTGTATCGGATGTGGAACCTGTTCTTTTTTATGCCCAACATGCACATGTTTTGACGTAATTGATGAAAACGTTCCAAATGAGAATCGTGGAAGAAGAATTAGAATATGGGACACATGTCAATCTTGCTTATATACATTACATACGAGTGGTCATAATCCACGTGAGAGTTGTATTGAGCGTACTAGAAACAGAATACTACATAAATTCTGTTATTACCCCGAAAATTATGGTATATTAGGTTGCGTGGGATGTGGTCGATGTATTCAATTATGCCCAGCTAATAATGATCTTAGGTCAATAATTCAAAAAATAAGTAAAATTGAACAAAAAAAGGAGGAGAAAATAAGTGCCTAATCACTACATTCCTATGCTTACAAAAATCAAAAGTATAATATCCGAAAATAAAGTAAATGATATAAAAACACTGGAATTAGAGTTCATAAAAGAAGAAGATTATAAAAGCTTTGATT
>JBHLJZ010000058.1:0-24030 GCA_048887165.1 Candidatus Hodarchaeota archaeon
TTTACAATCTTGTCTATTAGCTTAAAAATAACTTCTTTATTACCCCACCTAAATTCATCTAATTTGATGTCTGTTACATATTCCGATATTTTATTGAGGGCAATTTTATTCTCAACAAGATAGAGAAGAAAAGAGATTGAAACTCCGCATGAAATAGTATCAACCGCATCGAGGTTACATAAGTGATTAGCTTTAATGATTGGCTCAAAATTGAATATTCCACACAATGGTCCAAATGCAGCAGTAGTTTCATACTCAGGACCATCAATTTCTATTTCTTCCTCATCTATTTTTGCGATTGTAGTTCTTCCGCAACCTATAGTGCAGCCTGCACATGCATATGATAAAACAGGATATTGCTCTTTTAGAGCTAGTCCAGTCAAATTCTCTACAGGAAATTCTGATCGTGTAAAATAATATCCTGGGACGTCTCCATATACCAAACCTATATCCATACCTGATAATGTGCCATAATGTGAGTAAAATTGGGGACTAAAAGCAGTAGATATCATTTTATAAGCTGTTTTAGCAGTTTCTTTTAAAGCTTGTTTGTTATGATACTCAATAGGATTGTTCCCCTTTATTGCTAATGCTTTTAATTTCTTTTTTCCCATAATCGCGCCTAAACCACAGCGTCCTGCTGCTCTTCCTTCGTCATTAATTATTGCCGCATAATTTACAAGATTTTCACCAGCTTTACCTATACACGCTACCCGAAATTTATCATTTTCCAATTTTGCTTTAACTAACTGGATAGTTTCACGAGTGTTTTTTCCCCATAAATCACTCTCATCTCTTATTTCTATATTTTCTCCATCAGCGACAATTATAGCAGGATTTTTAGCTTCTCCTGTGATAATAATGGCATCAAATCCACTTTTTCGTAGTGCTATAGGAAAGAATCCTCCAGAAGTTGACTCTCCCCATATTCCAGTTAAGGGAGATATCCCTGTTATAGAATAACGTCCGCTTGAAGGAGTTGAGGTGCCAGTTAGCGGTCCTGTTGAAAATATTATTGGGTTAATAGAAGAGAATGGATTACTCTTTAAAGTCATAAAATCGTCGTTTGTTAACAAATCGTATGTGAGTTTTGCTGACAAACCTACTCCACCTATGTACTCTTCAGCAATATTGGGATTTAAATCCTTAACTTCTTTCTTCATGGAGGAAAGATTAATATATAAAATTTTACCACTATACCCGTATAATTTGTTTGCACTCATTCCATAATCCACCTATTTATAGTATAAATCCATTAGATCTTCTATTTTATTCTCATAACTAGTTATATACAAACGATGTACTTGAGATCGTGTCATTCTTCGAGTAGAAAAGATTCGAGTTACATCCTTATAAGCATATTCAACTAATTGATCAAGATTTTTCATAAAATCTTCATAAACTATTTCAGGAGTTTTTATTTCTTTAATTGATATTGGAAAATTAATACTTTTTAGGAAATCTTGGTATTTTATTAATAATTCTCGTAAAATTTTCTCTTCTGGTTTGTTATCAATTTCGACTCCAAAGGTTTTGGCTAAACCTATAAATCTTGTTGATACTTTTGCTGTAAAAGCAAGAGCAGGAGCAAGAAATATTCCAATAGTCAATCCATGATGTAAATGGAAAATTGCTCCAAAAGAATGTCCTAAACCATGTTCGAAATTGGTCACCATATTAGAAAATCCTACACCTGCTATGTAGGCGGCTAACAACATCTTTTCACGAGCCTCTAAATCATTCCCTCTTTTAACTGCACGAGGAAGGTATTTTAAAATAAGCTCTGTTGCTTTAAGATTATGCATATCAGTATATTCAGTGCTCATTGTCAGCATATAAGCACCCATCGCATGACCCAAAGCGTCTAATCCTGTTGCAGCTGTCAAGTCTGGTGGCATAGTTTTTACGAAATCAGTATGAAGAATAGCAATATCAGGACAAAATTCATAGAGTGTAACAGCTGTTTTTTTAGGAGGATCTCGATCAGTATCAGTAATAACTGAAGTAGTTGTTGCTTCTGAACCTGTACCAGAGGTGGTAGGTATTGCTATGAGTAATTTAATTTTTTTCCTTAATCCTAAATAGCTAGGGACAAATAAATTATTTATATTAACATCAGGTCTTTCATAAAATAGAAATATTCCCTTAGCTGTGTCCATAGTAGAACCCCCCCCAACTGCAATAATTGCTTTTGGGTCAAATTCCTCGCATATCTCTACCCCTTCTATCAGGGTATCTTTTGGAGCATCTGGTTGGACATTCTCAAATATTCTATATTCAAATTTTCTCATTTCTTCTAATGTTTTAGCAACCTTTTCTCCCATTTTTCGTAAATCTTTGTCAACAACAATAAGTAGTCGTTTCTCATCTTCCGTGAAATATTTTCCTATGAAATTTATAAAATCAGCAAAGCTATTTGTTCCCGTGAAAGTTATTTTTGGATTAACTATTGGAGCATGATAGCCTCGCATTCCTTTAGAGCTTGCACAAATGTACAAAAATTCTACACTTGGATCCTCATACCATGCGTGTCCTTTATCTGACATCCTTTAATATCCAAATCTTATTTAATAATAATTGAATTAGAATTAAATATAAAGATTATTATAAAATTAGAAAAAGATGTAAATTTTTAAACCGAGATAAAGGAATTTTGTTTTTCTAAGAAATTTAATTGAGCTAAATATAATCTATCACGTTTTTTCAAGATTTCCTCCTCAGAACGATTTCCATAATCATAAAAACCCTTTCCAGTTTTTACTCCCAATTGCCCTTTATCTACTCTTTCTTTAATAGGTGGAACAGTCACACCCATTGCTTTTTGAATGTCATATACTAGGTCTAAACCAGTAAAATCTTGAGATTGAATTACTCCAACAATTGGTAATCTAATACCAAGACTTGTTTTTATTGCCATATCTATTTGTTCTGGAGTTGCCAAGTCCCTAATAATGAGTTCATACATAGCAGCACTTATTGCATTCTGAATTTTATTTACAATATAAGATGGAATAAACTTATTCATCACAATAGGCTTTTTACCAAGCAATTCCATTAATTCTTTAGATATTTCTATAACATCTTTAGATGTTTTCTTTCCAGGTGCAATTTCTACTAAAGGGATAATATGAGGAGGAGCAAACCAATGATGAGCTATAAGACGTTCAGGATTTTTAATATTTTTCAAGATGTTAAAAATATCAAGGCTTGAGGTATTACTAGCAAAAATAGTGTCTTCAGAACAATAATCAGATAATTGTAAAAAGATTTTTTCTTTTAAATCAGGTACTTCCTTAACAGCCTCTGTAACTAAATCCACATTTTCAGCACTTTCTTTAAGGTTAATAGATATTTGAATCCGTTTAAGAATCTCAGGGATCTTATCTATTTTAATTCTATTAAATTCTGCTAAGGTATTTAAATTGTATTCAATTAATTCCATAGCGTGGTTTAGGATTTTTTCATTAATATCAACTAAATTTACTTTAAATCCCGCTTGAGCATAAACTTGAGCAATTGAATGCCCCATCGTTCCTGCTCCTACTATTAACACTTTCTTTAAATCTTTTAAATTCAGTTTGTCTTATCACCTTTCTATAACTTTAATTTCTGGGTAAAATCCCAATATAATTTTTCAATTGCATAATAATGTTAATATTAAATATTATTAAAAAAAAGAGATCCTATAACCCTTGCGAGGTCGTCATTGTGTATCAATAATTTATATGCACAATTCATTCTTATAGGGAATTTTTGATTTTTTCATCAATTATTGTTGTCATCATTTTAATTGACGGTCTATCTGTCTTGTCCTTTCCTATGTATTTCCATACTATTTTCCTATTTTTATTAATCAAAAACTTACTCGGTACTGCTTGTTTAATGTTATAATTTACTCCTGCACCCGGAGCAAACCAGTATACATCATACTCCTTAGCTATTTTTGCTCCACGATCGGCGATCAAATCCACATTGAAATTATTTTCTTCCTTAAATTTAGTTAAGAGTCGTATGCTATCGCTTGCTATTGATATGAGTTTTATATTTCGGCTTTCAAATTCATGGATATTTTTTGTTAAGACTGCAAGATGTTTCTTACAGTGGCTTCACCAATTACCTCTGAAAAAGTCAATCATCACCCCATCGTAAGTTTCGAGAAATTTAGGTAAATCTACTTTATTTCCATAAATATCTTGTGTATTGATTAGGGGAGCTTCCGTTCCTACGTTCAAACCATTTGGTCTTGGTGGTTCATTAAGATCAGCCATGTTATGAATATAAACATTTTAAAATTTAAAAGCAATGGCAATAAGTTATTAATTGGCTAAAAGTTTGATGTAAGAAATTAAATAAAAAAAGGGTTTAGGGAATTAAATTAAATGAGTCCAGGGAACATTTATTGATATTTCTAAATCAATCAAAATTGCAGCATATAAGGTATTAAATGAGATGTCATATCTTAGAGTTGCGTCATTAAATATTAACGGAATTATATAAGTATTTGAAATATCGGCTGTAATATTTTGATTAGGATATGTAGAAAATGAGTGAAATGTTCCATAATAATTACCTGTCGATCCTCCAATTTTTTCTCCAATCGGAAGAGTTACATTTGTACTCTCTTGAACATATATTTCTAAATCAATATACACATCATAAATCGCATATAAACCCATATTACTGACATCAAAAGTCATAGTTACATTGACAGAGTCATCAGCAGGATTTGGTGTTCCTGCATTATCATATCCGATATCGAATGTATCATGGATTCCGAAGTTAAGCTGTGTGGCGCTATACGCAATACTTCCTAGGTATCCAAAAATTGCTAGACTAGCTAGAATTCCAAAAAACTTAAAGATTTTACTAAGCCTAAATTGTTTCTTTAACCTTAAGTTATATTCTTTACCTTTTCGAAGTTCTATTGCTTCAATTAAGTATTGTAATGCTCTGATTCCAGAAGACCCCAATAGAAGCCAAGCAAAAAATTGTAAACCTAACAAAACTTGAAGAGTAGGAAGGCTTATAGAATAAGTACCTAATTGAACTCCAGGAGTAAAGCCTCCAAAAATATAGAAGAGATAAATTCCAGAATAAATTGTTGAAATAAACGCTATAATCCGATTTGCAGAAGTATCTTTTGGATAAGCATGGCTTAACATGGAAAAAACTGTGCCAACAATACCAAGAATAATAATAGTAATTTTAAACGATAGACTAAAGGTCATAAGATTCATCATACTGAGAATTTCAAAAAGAATTAACGGTCCAGCAATATAAATAACAGCATGTAGAATCCCATACAAAATCATTTTTCCTACTTGAATTGGCATAAAATCAAATCTGATCTGTATTTTATTATTAACGAACTATAGATGATTCTAATATAAATTATTTTTTATTAAGAATTATATCTTTATTAAAATATCGTGAAAGCAGACTTTCACGATGAAATGTATATTTCTCAATAATATGTTCAGAATATCACAATAATATGTTTTTGAATAATATAATTTTTAAAAAAAATTATTTAGTTCTAAGAGTTCGATTGATAGGTTTTAAGAGCATCAAAAATGTCGCAGTTTGCCATGAAGTAAGAGAAAACATTAATAACCATTCCCAAAATGGAGCCCATTGCCATAATGGTAAGTAAAGCCAGAATCCGTCAGTATACCATAAGTATGGAACACTATAGAAAAACCCAAAGAATATTGGAGTTAAAATCCAACTATTAATTGCTAGTAATATTCGTGCTGTGCGATTCTTCTTTATTTTTATCTGTTCTTTCAATATATCTGGAAATAATATAAATTGTGTAGCAACTAATATTCCACTTATCATAAAAAATGTAAAAGCAAAGTCAGCTACTATATCGTGCCAGAAATAGTCTGGGATTGGAGGACCAATGATAATATCGAGCATGTCGCCAACATCTTCTGAAATAACTCCTGTTAAAAATAAGCCGCACATTGCGATCAACATACAAATTAATGTGAGATTACTTAATATTTTCCTAGAGAGCTTTGAATCTTGGCCTTTAAGTACTTTTCTTAAATAGAATGAAATAGGGATAATCAAGATTGCTGATTGCATCATTCCAAAATCAATAATGATTGGCATAGGTGTAAATCGTAATGAACCTAAATCACTAATATAATTAATCAATGGATTAAACCCTGCTGGATCAAAAACTGGTCCTGCTCGGTCTAATTGCCCAACTAATATACCAATTAAAAAGCTTGAAATCCAGATAATTATAACACTAATGCTACAGAACTTAACAACTCTTAGGTTAGTGATTAAATTATAAAAATTATTGATTTTTATTTTAAACCCTATATTACATCACCTCTAATGACATTATAAATTAACTAATTAATATAAGTAAATTATAAATTGAACTTATTAAAATAACTTTAGATAAAACAATTTAAGATAATGTATCAGATTAGCTATTAAGTGTAAATAATACGGTTGGCACTAAATTTCCTTTTAGAGAAAATTTTTCATTTTTTGGGAGGTTTATTATGTTTGACGCTATTTCATTGATTTTAAGTTCTGCTAAGTCTAGTTTAAATAAAGATCTATATTTTGGATCATTTGGATTTGATAATATTGTTTTTTGCCATTTTAATCCTAAGGCATTTGCTTGAAGTTGTAATCCAGCAAGAGCCATCCCTGCTTCAATTTCAGCCCAGTATTTAGTGTTCATAAATGTTTTTCCGATTTTACTATGCATAAAACCTGAGCAAGGTTTTTCCCTGTCAATACATAATAAGATAATAAAGTTTGAATAATTAAGGCTAAATTCTCTTTCTATTTCAGCTTTGGAACTACTTAAAGTAAAAATTTGGATAAAATGATCATAATTTAGATTTTCATTTATGTTAATCCATCTGTTCAACGCAGAAAATCCAATAGGGTTATAAATATAACCACCTTTTGGCAAATTAGCAAGATTTTCAATGAAGATTATAGGATATACGGCATATCCTGCACACCCAGATGCATGAACACGAGCATACCCATTCTTTTCTAAAGGGTCACGATTTCCATGGGTAGCATGATCATTCTCACCTTGACAAGCCCATAACATTTGAGAGAGTTGATTTAACGTTTTATAATCAGGATTCTTCTTTTCTGTTTGATTAAAGATAGCATTTTCTAATGGAACACCTTCATATCTATTGTCATATACTGCTCTATTTTTATAACATTCGGGTGTATCAAGGAGATATATTCCTTCCTCCAACTCTATCTGAAGTGGATCAGATGAATCTTCAAGTAAGTAATCATGATCTCGTTCTCTGACCGCAAAAGAATAGAGAAAAAGATAGTTCTGATCTTTAAGAGAATTTACAAGTTTATTTTCTTTTTTAGGTGGTCTTGCACGCTGTGATACTCCAAGACCGATACTCCCTGCTTTTAATGACAAATATTGCCATATTAATCCTGTAGAAATTAGTTCCTTTAATTCAATATTTTTCTTCCAAATCAATTCAGGATAAACTTCCATAGAATGCTTTGTTTGTTCTTTATCAGTGATTATAGCAAATTCTTGTTCATGATACGTGTATATACCCCCTGTATAATCGGGTCCGTTAGGTAGAAAAACAATAAGATCCTTTGAAGGTTCTCCCTGTTGTGCGGATTTACAGATATCTTTAATTTCTGCGAATGTTAAGATCCGTGATCCACCAGAGCAATCTTTCCGGTTTGCCAAACATTCTTGTAGACTCATACTTAAATTATTATTTGCTATCATATAAAATATTAAATTTTTAATCTAAATTATTCTCTAAATTATATTAATACTTTTCATTTGTTTTCTAAATACTTTTTTTATAAGCTTTAAATAACTTTCCTTTTTAATAATTAAATAGGTGTAAATCTTTAGAACAAAGATTATAATTATTAATCAAAATTTCAGATAGGATGATTAGACAATGGATGAGAATCAAAAATTCGAAGATTTAGTTAGTAAAGGAATAGATGAGTTTTTTAAGCGTAATCCAAGAGTTGCTGTCCAATTTGGTAAAGAAGAATATGAAAAAGTAGTAGAATCAGGAATGGCAGAACATATCGTGGAGAATCTTGAATGGTTCAGTCAATGGATTGATGAGCTTAAGCAACTAGATATTAAAGAATTAACTTTTGAAAACCAATTATCGCTAAAAGCAATGGAATACTATCACAATATCAACTTATTCATGCATGAAGCCTTTCCATTATATAAAAAAAACCCTAATGGATTAGCTTATTTTCAAGAGATTAGTTTTCTTTTATTCCAACGAAAGGGACCGGTTTCCAGTGTAGCAGAAGCAATCATTGCACATTTAATCTATTTGCCTAAATATTTAGAGGAGTTTCAATCTCGTTTTGATGAAACTCCGATTCCAATATTATGGAAAGATTTGGCTTTAAAACAAGTTCAATCTGTTCCTAAATTTTTACAGAATCTTGAGAAAGCTTTTAATGAAACATCAGATATTTCCGAATCTCTGAAGAAAAGGCTTCAAATAGCGTTTAAAGAGACTGAAACAAATATTCATTCTCACATTGAATGGATAGAAAGTTTGCCTATAGATGAAAATGATTTTGCTTGGGCTTTAGGATCAGAAAAGTTAGATAAATTGTTATACTTACGAAAACTTCCTTGGGATCGAGATAAAATACTAAAGAAGGGAAAAAAATTATTTAATCTTTTACTTAAAAGATTAAAACAAATTGGTAAAGAAATTTCTCCTAGCAAAACACTTTCCGAAGCAATTAAAGAGTTTTTTAAAAAGGATAAAATCCCAACATTTCAAGAAGTACTTGAATATACAAAAAATGAAGCCGAACGAGCCAAGATGTTTATAAAATCACATAATCTAGCTACTATACCTAAGGAGGAATTAATTATTGTTGAAACACCCCCTCACCTGTTCGAAATCATTCCTTCAGCAGCCTACTATGAGCCCCCTTATTTTGATGTAGGGCAACCTGGAATTTATCTGGTTACTCATTTGCAGAATGAAGAAGATTCTCTAGGATATTCCTATACCGCGATTTCTAATACCATGGTTCATGAGGCTTATCCAGGACACCATTTAGATTTTGTATGCAATAATGAATTTGCTCCTCTCACCCGATTATTTGGTGTTGCTTTAGAAACTGTAGAAGGATGGGCTCATTATTGTGAGGAAATGATGCTAAAACAAGGATTTCATAAAGATCCTAAAAATGCTGAAAGATTAATTATAGGAACTCAACTATTCCGCGCGATGAGAGTTATATTAGACATTCAATTACACTGTAAACAACGCACAATTGAAGATGCCATAAAAATGTTAATGAATATACTAGCCATGGATGAAACCTCAGCTAAAGCAGAAGTATTACGTTATACATCCAATCCAGGCTATAATATCTCTTATCTCATAGGAAAACTGCTCATTGACGATTTACGAAGAGAAGTAGAAGAAAAGATGGGTAGTGATTTCAGCCTTAAATTCTTTCATGATACAATTCTTAGAAGTGGGGACTTACCTTATTATTTATTAAAAATAAATTTTGAAGAAAAAGTTAGAAATTTAAAAAAAAATAAATACTAATCTCCTTTCAGAACCCTGCCTTTAAATGACTTAAATTGGTTAAAGATTTTGGGATCTCCTTCAATTTTTGCAAATATGTTCACAGGTGATGCAGCTACGGGTTTATCTCCTCTACTCGCAGGAGTTGGGCCCCAGAAAATACAAAAACCATTACCTGCGGGCCAATATCCAATATCCCCTATTTCACAATCAACTTGAGAGTTCTCTTCACCTATAGCTACTGGGATCTCACCATATAGTTCTTCTCCCCATCGGGATAAATTTACATCAAACGGAAGTTTTTCCCATATTGCTTTACACGTTTCTGGATTTTTATCTGCCAATAGCTGTGCTTTTACTTGTCCAATTTTATCATTTTCAATTATGATATATTCTATTCTACTCACCAAATTTAAATTATAATATAAAATTAATCGACTTGAATTGGGTATTTCCCATATTTTTTTAATGTTTCGTGCATCGTTAAAAAATCATCTAATTTCACCGTGGGATTAATTCTATGCCCTGAACATTTTTAGATACTAAAAATATTTAAAAAAGTAAATAATCTTGTTTATTATGCGAAAAAAGTTCAATCGAGATCCAGACCGTATTAAAAAAAGGAAAGTGTGGCTTTTAATTTTAATTTTATTAGGACTTAGATAATTTTATAGTTGGGGATACTATAAATGATTTTAGAAAAAACTTTAGAATTGATTAAACAGATTTACAAATATCATAAAATTGTAGCCCCCAAAATAACTAATGTTGTTATTGGTTTAGGTTATACTGGTGTTGAAGTCTCTGCTTACTGTTATGAACCAATTTTAGGTTTAGCTCAAACTTTACCAAATATTATCAGAAATTTTGATTGCTCTAAAATTGACTATGCAGGGAATTTAATGAAATTACCCTTAACGGAAATTTTAAGTTGGGTTACTGAGAAACCAAGCCTACAAAAAATAATAGGTATAGCAACTTTAAATGCTGTATCTCAACACATCCTTGAAATAGAGAATCCATATAAAGAACTACAAGATGATTTGCTTGAATTTTTAAAAATAAACCAAAATTCAAGGATTTTATTTATTGGTAATATCAAACCTTTAATCAAGAAAGTTTATCGATTAACAAAACACATAACTATTGTAGATAATAATCCTTATTTAGAATTTAGTAATAATTTTTCTGTAAAACAGAGTGTAGATGAGCTCAGTGATGAAGAGGTAAAAGCAGATATTGTTTTTTGCTCAGGATCATCCCTAATAACTGATAGTTTAGAGGATATCCTCTCATTATTTAGAAAAGATACTTATATAATAGTATTAGGACCTACAGTTAGTTTCATTCCAGAAATATTGTTTGATTATGGGGTGGATATTGTAGGAGGAATTAAAATTATTGATTCTAAATGTACTATACAGGTCTTAAAAGAAGCAGGAGGGACTAAGATTTTTAAGGAGTATGGGAAGAAATATAATTTTATTAGAAATTAAAAAAATTAAAAATTTAAATATTTATTAGGATTCACCATATTTAGCTTTCCAAATGGGATCGTTAATTTGTAATTGTCTTCTTTGTACCTTGCCCACCATTGATTTGGGTATCTCTTCAATGATCTCGATCTGTTTAGGGCACTTATAATGGGTAATATTATCTTTACACCAAGATATTAAAGCATTCTCATCTATTTTTGATCCTTCTTTTATTTGAACCCAAGCTTTCACCATTTCCCCTGTTTCAGGGTCTGGTAATCCCGCAACTGCGACTTCAATTACATCAGGATGGGTTCCAACTAATTCTTCGACTTCTTTTGGAAATACTGAATATCCTTTATACTTTATCATCTGCTTTTTGCGATCTCTAATAATTATTTGTCCCTTTTCATCCATATATCCAATATCACCCGTCAGACACCAAATCCGTCCATCCCATTCTTTGAGTGTTTCTGCTGTTGCTTCTGGCCTATTTAAATATCCTTTCATTACCTGAGGTCCACATACACAAATCTCACCTGTATATTCAATTCCAAATCCTTCTATTGGTCCTTTATTAAAATCTTCAGCATCAAAAATTGCCCAATCAACCCCTGGGTAAGGTAATCCTATAGTACCGGGAGTATCAGTACCATCAAAAGGACCCGCACTTACTGCTGTTGTACATTCAGTAAGACCATATGCTTCTACTAAAGTGCCACCAGTTACAGCTTCAAATGCATCTTTAACAGGTTTATGTAATGGACCAGCCCCACTTACACATAGACGGAACATATCTTTAAGTTTTGGTTCGGGATTCTCTTTTAAATAACGAGTGAGACCAATGAATAAATTTTCAACTCCCGGAATAATAACTCCCCCTTCAGGACCAACCTCTATAATCATATCCACAACTTCTTTTAAATCAAGTTCTCTTTTGGCATAAAGGATGCTAAAGTCTCCTCCTTCTATTACAACGTTCTGAACGATCGTCATTCCAAAAGCGTGAAATGTTGGTATAACTCCTATACATGCCATTGGATGCTCAGCATCCGGCATCCACAGAACATTTTGTTTAGCATTAGTTACACAATTATAATGGGTTAGAATAGCAGGCTTAGGCACTCCAGTAGTACCACCTGTCATTAAATAAACAGCCGTATCATTTAAAGGATCAATTTCCACTTCGGGAATATCAACTTCGCCTCGTTTTTGACATACATCTAGAAATTTAATAGATCCAGGAACTTCACCATATGGAATAGTGCCATCTGCAATTAATTGTTCCTTTACGGCAGGAGGAATAGCTGCTAAATCTACTATACATGTTGAAATAACAAAATCAAATTTGTATTTTTCCTGTATAGGTTTAATGAGACCATACATAACATCCATACATAGAAGTCCTTTTGGTTTTACTTGTTCGAGGACGTGGAGGATCTCTAGAGGTTTGTAAGTCGGATTGAGTGGAAGCACAATTCCTCCTAATTTAGCAGTAGCGAAGTAACAAATTGTAAATTGAAAGCAATTCGGTAAAAGAATGGCAACAACGTCGCCCTTCTTTACTCCCAGACGAGATAATGACGTAGCAAAAGAATCTGTATATTTCCTTAAAACACGATAAATCATAAAAGTTTTAGAAAAATATATAGCTTTATTTTTAGCAAATTCTTCAGTTTTTTGGTCAAACCAATCCCCTAAGCTTATTACTGGGAATTCAGGATGCTTGGGAACGCCTTCTTGATAATGTTTAAACCAAGGTCTACTATCATCAACATACCATTTAGGTGCTGTCATAATTGATTTATACCTCTTAAAATTAGTTTTTAACTAAGTAAAGGTAATGTGAATATATTCGATCTTTATCAATATAAATGTTATTTCAAAATTGAAAATAAAAAAAAATGAAATTAATTTATACTTTAGGAGGGTTTCTTTCTGCCCATGCGGGATATCTCTTAGCCACTACTTCATAATTTTCTAAATATCTTGGCTTTTCTAATTCTTTTCGCATACCATGGACAATTGGTTCAAATTTTTCCCAAATTAAAGAGCCCCACATATCAAAAATTAGATCTTCACTTATAAGTTCCCTATTCACAAAAGTACATAATGTTTCCATATACCCACCAAAAGTTTCAAAATTTCTTTGTCCTTCACTTCCTTTTGGGTACTTCGATTTAAAGTCATCATAGCTCTTTTTATCAAGCTCATCAAATACCCATCTAGTAGCTTTAACCATATCTTTATCATTTACCATTATAGAGAGCAATTGAAGGAAGAGTGAAGCATCTTCTCTTGTTGGTTTCGACATTTTTGTCACCGCTTATGAAGAATGAAGAATCGTTATTTAAATCTTATCGTAATGAAATGAAGTATGAATATCTTGTTTAATCATTTAATTTAATTATAGCTAAAGAACTTAAATTAGTGTAAAATTTAGCCAAGTTCCTTTTATTCATTTCATTTCTCAAATCTTCGTATTCAAAACTGAGCTCATCAACCTTTTTTTCGGTCGTTTTTACATCTTTTTCGATAAAACTGATTTCTTCTTTTAATTTCTTTATTTTAATCAATCTTTCTTGTTTCCTTTTTTCATCCTTCAAATTTAAGATATTAGACATTTGCTTTTCAGAAGGTATTTGACTATTTTTCCTTTCTAATTTCTGATTTAATGCTTCTAGTTTAATATTTAGGACTTTTTTCTTATAATTGTATAATTTTTCTTTCTTACTTTTTTCCAAATCGAAAATTTTATCATTTAAAGCTTTAATATCTTTTTTCCAGAGAGTTGTTTTTCTTTTCACAATGAATTTTGCTCTTTCTGTTAGGTTTTGCATAAATTCACGCTTAAATTTATCTTTCCCATCGATTCTTTCTTTAAATTCAAAAATTTCCTTGAAATTTTCTATATCTAAGATATAATCAGCTAAATTTTCAATCTCATTTCCATATTCATCAAGTATCAAAGCTAAGAATTGATTTTCTATTATATAGCCTTGGAATTTAATATTAAAAATAAACAAGTAGACTTCATTATTATTTACTAAAATAGACTTAAATTCACCAGCAAGTTTGCTTTTATCAATTTTTAAAATTGTAAAGAAACCTCCAAATTTTCTTGAAATGCAGTAATCTAATATCCCATTAATTAATGGATGACCTAAAGCAAAAAAGTCTATTTCCTCTCTTTCTTTGGCTAAATCTAAATTAAATGTACCCAAATATTCTTTAGGTAATTCAGAATTAAGATATTTCAGAAGAGATTTATGTATTTTGATTTTAGTCGGGAATTCAAAACTTCTTTTAGGATCTTTTTCTCTTTCTATTAAATTATCGAAAATTCCATATTTTTGATTATTAAGACTAAAGAAGTACTTTATAAGAAGATATAATTCATTATGAGTAAGTTTAACATCTTGACAAGATGCAATAGAGACTATCAAGTCATCCATTTGAAATGATTTTTTATCAATCATTAAGTCATCTAACTGCATTTCGATTTCTTTGGCTTTTTTAAGTTCAATATCTAATTTCCGATTAAAGTCATTTAATTTCTTTCTTTTTTTGCCTTCATCTTCAGTGAAAATAATATCCTTAAACTCTTTATCTATTTTTCCCAGAATTGGTTCTAATTGTCCGATGGATTCTTCAAACAGATGAATTCTTTTATCTAAAGCGAAAACAATATCAGTTTCAATTGTTCCTTCTAGAAAAAAGTTATAAATATAAACTTGTTTAGATTGTTGACCGATTCTATCAAGTCTCCCAATTCTTTGCTCTAATTTCATTGGATTCCATGGAAGATCATAATTTATTAATATTCTACAAAATTGGAAGTTGCGTCCCTCTCCACCTATTTCTGTAGATAACAAAATAGAAAACTCGGAATTTGTCCGGAATCTTTCAACCGCCTGATCTTTCTCTTCTTTATCTATTCCACCATAGAATAACTCTACTTTATAATTCGCTTTTTGACTTTCCAGCAACTTTTTAAGATAAAACAAAGTATCAACAAATTGAGTAAAGATTAATACTTTTTCAGTCGGATTTTGGCTATGAATCTGATTTATAAGCTCAATCAATTTTTCACATTTAGAATCATATGGTATACTTTTAAGCCTATCATAAAATTCTTTAAGAATTTTTTCCTGATTAAGTAAATCTATTCTCATCTCTTCTTTTTCATTGATTAAGATTTTTTCAAAGTCATCTAAAATTTCAGAATCAAGGTATTCTTCTTCTAATTCTAATTCAAAATACTCGGGATCCTCTTCTTTAAATGCTTTTAAATCAACTCTAAGGTTTTTCAAACGATCAATTTGTTCCAACCTCCGTTCAATACTTCTTAAAAATGCAAATTTTGAACTTGTTAGTAATTTTTGTAAAGTAGTAATAATAAATCCAATTCCTATATTTTGATGTGTTAATGAAGAATTATAGATCTTTGCTAGGTAAAGCCTAATTTCATTATAAATTTCTATTTCTTCTTTTGAAGGATTTACCATTATTGTTTTTACAATTCTTTCATTCAAGAATTCTTTAGAAATAACATTCTTTTTACGATTCCTTATTAAGAATTTAGATAAAGTATGATCTTTCTCTATGTTCTTTAATAGATTCAGTTTAAAAGAATCCTTTTTTAAATCTTCTAAAATTTGTGTACCTTCTCTCTTCTTATCAATATATCCAAGACTTTTTAGAAGTTTAATGGTATTTTTTACTTCAAAGTTATTCAATTTTTCTACTTGATTTATATTTGATACAAGTAGGTTAATAAAAGGCATGTTCTTTCGAAAATGTTCAAAATCTGAGAAATTATCAAAAGATTCTCTTTGAACAAGATCTATTAAAGAGTATAATTCAAAGGAATGGAGCTGTAAAGGAGTAGCTGTTAGAAGTAACATCGAATCAGTTGATTTACTTAAATTTCTACCTAAATTATAATTAAGGGTTTCTCGATAATTTCCAGTGGTTGCATTTAGTAAATATCGTCGTAAATGGTGTGCCTCGTCAAAGATGACTATATCCCATGAAATCTGGGATAACAATTCTATATATCTTTGATTTCTTGCAAATTGGAGTGAGCATATAATTAAATTGTCATAATAAAAAGGATTTTGAAATATTTCTGAACTCCTAACATCACCTTTGTTAGATAGATCTTTTACTTTTTTACCATCGTATATTTTAAATTCGATATTAAACTTGTTTTGCATCTCAAACTGCCATTGTTTAACCAATGTAGCTGGAACTATAATTAATATTCGCTCAGCGATATTTCTTGCCATCATTTCTTTAATGAAAATTCCTGCTTCGATAGTTTTCCCAAGACCGACTTCATCTGCCAATATAACTCTTGGAAAATATTCTTCAGATAATCTATGAGCTACATTTATCTGATGAGGCATTAAAGATAAACGGGAGTTAGTTATACATTTAATTTGATATGATGTATAATATGAATGAAACAAATTAGCCCAATATTTTATTAAAAAGTTCTGAGGGGGATCAATTTCTTGTTTAAATATCAAACTCTTTATTGAAGGTTCGTATTTAGAAATTATATCTGATTCTTCAATTTGATTTACTTTTCCGTTTGGATATACTACTTCATAAGAAATTTTTCCTTTTGTAATTAAGAACTCATTAGAGTTTATTGTAGCAATCCCACCATTAGTCAATATTCTCTCATTTAAAGAGAAGTTATAATGAATTAGGTCGATTGGGTGTATTGTCTTAATAATATTATTTTGAAATTCTACTTTAAATTTAGTTATAAAAAAACTATCTTCGTCATCAAGTGATTTTGATGCGGGGATATCCAATTTTTTTGTTATTCTCCCGACTCCTAAATCTGGATTAAGCCTATAAATAACAAGATTACCAATGTTAAAGTCTTGACCTTGACAATAAATATTAAAACATTTAGAGAATCTAGATACTAAGTTATTATCGCAAAAAGGACAATGATATTTAAGCCCCTTAATATTATTAACCATAAAGTTATTAATCTCTCTATTTAATCTAAATATTACATACAAAAGTAAAAATTTTGTTATTTTAATTTAAAGGGATATTATTTATGGAAGTTAAAAAAAAAATTAAGCCTACTTATATTGGGAAAAACGAAAATTTACTTTTTATTGTCCCAAAAAAACTTTTTACAATGAAATTATCATCAGAACAAAAATTAGATCCTGCAACAACAAAAGAATTCAGTAAATATTTAAGAGGAACCTTTAAAGGATTTGATCTTGCCAATAAAACTAAATATAATAATAAGGAAACAAATACCAAAACAGAGACAACCCCTGAATTCTGGAATAGTTTTGAAAATTCAGCCAAGGATAAAGGAATTGATCTTATAGGGTATACGCCAGTATTAGAAAATTATATCTTTAAAGATCTGCCTATCGTAGGTAAAAATGCTATTATTCTTGGTATGCAGATGAAATGGGATATGATAAAGACTGCTCCCAGTGTTTATTGTGGACTTGAAGCTTTTCGTGTTTATTACGAGTTAGGTGAAAGAACAATAGAATTAACTGAATATCTACAAAATCAAGGTTTTAAAAGTGAAGCTCATCACCCATTTGGTGGTAAACTTTTATTTACAGCTCACGCCGTTGCAGCAAGCTTGGGTATCATGGGGCGTAATGGCCTCGTTATTACTCCTGAATTTGGACCTAGACAAAGATGGAGTGTTATTACAACAGATGCTGAAATTCCTAAAACAATAGAAAGAGATTTTAGTGAAATGGAAAAGATTTGTGAGGATTGTGGAGTTTGTGTAAAAAATTGTCTTGGAGGAGCGGCATTAGAAAAACCTATTGAAAAGGTTAAAGATTCTGGCATTAGAACACACATAGATCGTACAAAATGCATTGAAAGTTTGATAAATAATAATTATTGCTCAAATTGCCTGAAAGTTTGTCCTCAAGGGAAAACAGAGTAAAGAAGAGTAAAAATTATTCCAATTTAGGCACTTCATAACCCCATTTATCAATGGTAAATTTCCAATTTATTGATATTTTTTCTATAGTTTCTTTGTCTAATTCAATTTTATTTTTTTTATAATTGATGAGTGTTTTTAGATAAGTTTTAAAACATTCTATTGTATCATTAAACCCAGTTAGATTTAGAACTGAATAGATTTTATCTAATTGGTCAAGTGGATTAATTTCTAAATCTTCAAATTTAACTTCTACTAAATTACCCTTAGGAATTAACTTTTTCTCCTTAAAATAAGTTGTCATCATTTCTCTATAAAGTCTAAAGATATCTTTTTCTAAATCTTCATCTGAAATTTTCTGGAGCATAAAAGCTCGCATCATTTTTTGGTATAATATTTGAGTTGAATTATAAACTGTATATGGATTTCTATAAATATGTATAAATTTAGCATCTGGAAACATTTCTAAAAGATATTTAATTCGAGCAGTATTGGCGGGATTTTTTAAAACAAGTCTTTTGCCATTCATGTATAAAGTAGCTTTCTTTAGTAGATAATAATAAACGTTCTGCCACTGTTCTTTAATTTTTCGTTTAATATTTTCAAATCGAACATATTTGTGATAAAATTCTATTAATCTTTGAGGAAAATAAAATGCATTATAAAATGAATATGGAAATAAATTACCTAATGCCATTTCTTCTTCTTGTGCATTATTCAATCCCATTTCCATATTATCCATTGGTCTTTTCTTTGGCATAAATGCTTTCATAATCCATCTAAAAAAGTTATTACTCATAAAAGATTTTGGAAATGCAGCATTTAACATTGTAATATAGCCAAATTGAGGATCTTGACACATCAAATTATGTATATGTGTTGTTCCACTCCTCCAATGACCCAAGATGAAAACAGGTGGAGCTTTCAAATCAGTTGACCTTACCTTTTTATTTAATCTAAGATTTTCAAAGATACGGAATGGAATTCCAATTGCACTTATTATATCGACGAAAAATACTTGTGGATAATATTTTAAAGCTACTGAACCATTGCTAATAACTAATTTCATCCAGTTTCTAATAGAACTTCCAATAGAAGGACCAAGTTTTGCAGTTACACTGTACTTTTGAGTCATAAGTACAAACCATCGGTTAATAAATACTTTAAATCAAGTCCATATATAAAATTTCAAATATCAATCAGAATGTTAGAAATATAAGAATTATGATAATGGTTTAAAAATTAGCTAAAAAGTGGTTAAAATAACGTTATTTTACTTTATTTATATATTTCTCTTGTAAAAATTTGTCAATCGCTTTTGCTGCTTGCTTCCCTGCCCCCATCGCTGAAATTACAGTTGCACTACCAGTTACGATATCTCCACCCGCAAAAATTTCTTCTATATTAGTTTGACCATCTTCGTTCGTTTCAATATAGCCCCATTTATTCAACTTTAGGTCGGGAATTGATCTCGTTAAAATAGGATTTGCTCTTGTACCAACAGCTATTATAATTGTATCTGTATCTATTAGATATTCAGAATTTTCGATAGGAATCGGTCGTCTACGTCCAGAATCATCAGGTTCTCCCAATTTCATTTTAATAACTTTCATTTCTTTAACATTATCGTCTTTATCACCGATAAATCTGACTGGATTAGTTAAAAATTGAAATTCGATGCCTTCTTCAATAGCATGGTGATATTCTTCTCTTCTTGCCGGCATTTCTGCTTCTGATCTTCTATATACTACAATCACTCGTTCAGCACCTAATCTTAACGCAGTTCTTGCGGAATCTAAAGCTACATTACCTCCGCCTATTACAGTTACAGTTTTACCTATCTTAATTGGTGTATCATATTCGGGAAATCTAAAAGCTTTCATTAAATTTGATCTTGTAAGAAATTCATTAGCTGTTAAAACGCCGTTCAAATGTAAACCATCTACTTTTAAGAATGTTGGCAATCCTGCTCCTACTCCTATAAAAAACGCTTTATATCCCATATCTCTTAAATCATCAATAGTTAAGGTCCTTCCAATGATCGAATTATAGTTTACCTTAACATCAAGCATCTTTAAAGTTTCAATTTCTTCTTTTACGATTTCTTTTGGTAATCTAAATTCGGGAATCCCATAAGTCAGTACTCCCCCTCCAGCGTGGAAGGCTTCATATATAGTAACATCATACCCTCTCATTGCTAATTCACCAGCACATGATAATCCTGCTGGACCAGACCCTATAACTGCAACTTTAATCCCAGTTGGAGGTGCACACTCAGGACATTCTTTTAATTTATTTTTTCGCTCCCAATCTGCAATATATCTTTCTAAATATCCAATTGCTATCGGCTCACCAAGAGAACCTAATAAACATGTCTGTTCACATTGGGTTTCTTGTGGACAAACTCGCCCGCAAATTGCAGGCAATAGATTACTTGATTTAATTTTATAAAGAGCCTGAATCTCTTTTCCTTCTCTTAAAAGTCTAATAAATTCAGGGATTCGGATATTTACTGGACAACCAGTAACACACAATGGCAAGCCACATTGTAGGCACCTTTGTGTCTCTAATTTCATCATTTCATCTGTTAATCCATTTGGAACTTCCTCAAAATTTTTGATTCTTTCAATAGGTTTTTGTTCTATCATTTTAACTCTTCGTTGTTCAATATAATGCTTTGTTTTTGACATTGCTATTCTATTTAGTTCTTTGAAGCTTTTACTTCCTTCTTCAATATCCTTTTTAATGATCATATTCAAATTTAACGCTTTTTGAAAGAAATCAGCCCCTTTTTTGGTTCTAATAATTACTGTTGACCAACCTGGTTCAGAACCAATAGAACCTACTGAAAGGTCGGCATGTTCTGAGGTTAAATCATCACAGAAAAAACACCCAAATCTTCCATATTTTTTTATTCTTTTAATTGGAATATTAGAAATGTTACTTTCCTTGTCATAGATTATGAATTTTCCCTTGTCAATATCCATCTTTTTAACATCGGATGGATAAACGCTAAATTCATTCTTAAGCAAATCTATGATATTATCGTAATCAAAAGACTCCATGCAAAATAATCCTATCTTTAAAACAATGTTATCATAAAATGGTTTTGCTAATGGAAAAAAAGAGAGTTTTTTAAGTGCTTTCATTATGCAAGGTGTTCCTATTACAGCTATTTTATTATGATCCTTTGCATCATGAAAGATTTTAAGGACTGGAACATTGGTGTATTTTGTTCCAGCTGTTTTTAAGAGATCTCCTTCATTTTCTATTAATATTGGTAAAGGTTTTAAGGGTTCTACTCCCACTGTTACAGCAAAAGAGCCATCAATATACTCCTGTTGAAAAGCGGTTTTAAGTAGTGATGTAACAATCCCTCCATCCTGTGCGACGTTCTTTATTGTTTCTGCTGTTGTTTGAGCAGTGTAAATATCGCGATAGTATTTTAACGAATCTGAAAATTTAATTTTTGGATTATAATTCTCCTCTAATTGTTCTAACATTTTTGGAAAAAAAGATCTTGGACATGTGGAATAGCATAAACCACAATTTATACAGACTTCATCATCTATTTCAAATGAGTTTCCTGAATAATCAATAGCATTAACTGGACAAATGGAGACACATAAACCACATCCACAGCATAAATTCTTTTCTTTAATTAATTGAGTACTTGGAAAAACTCCTTCTGTATCAGAATTTTCAATAATTTCTCTAAAAAATCTTGGATGTTCATCTAAAAAGCTTAATGATCCCAATTCCTTTAAATAAACGAGGTTACATTGAACATTTTTTTCAGATAATCCTGTTTCGTCTTGGATCTTTTTAATATCAATCGATCCATTATTCTTAATACTTTCTAAAATAAGATTTCTATCTTTTTCTGCTTTAGTTAAAGAATCTATTAGTTGTTGAAATTCTATCTCACTATATTTTCCAATTTCTAAAATCTTTGATTCATTATTTAACAGCACTTTAACAAGAGGGGATATAACTTCCATTCTAAAATTCACCAATTAGTAATCTTCCAGTGCTTTGCATTCATGATTATATTTTTCTAATGATTCTCTTTCTTGGTTAATAAATCTGCTTGAACGTTTTAAGAGATTATCAAAATCAACCATATGTCCATCAACATCCGGTCCATCTACACAAGCAAAATAGATATCACCATCTATTGTTGAAAAACGACATCCTCCACACATACCCGTTCCATCAATCATAATTGTGTTAAGAGAAACATAAGTTTTAACTTTTGGTAAATCTCCAGAACCATCAGTGGCTAAAGCTACATATTTCATCATAATTAATGGACCAATCGCAATTACTAAGCTTATTTTTTGTTTCACTATTATATCTTCTAATGGTTTAGTTACAACTCCTTTGATTCCCTCAGTTCCATCATCAGTACATATTATCAATTCATCACTTACTGAACGCATTTTTTCTCTCCAAAATAATAATCCAGTATTTCTTGCTCCAATTATAGTTATTATCTTATTTCCTGCTTCTTTTAGCTCTTTTGCTTGAGGATAACATGGGGCGATTCCTACTCCACCACCAATTATTACAACAGGATATTGATATTTCTGAATATGAATTTTATTTCCTAACGGACCAACCACATCAAGAATCTCATCACCAATATTTTGATGTGAGAGTAATTTCGTACTTTTTCCAACAACTTGCAATACAATTGTTATTGTTCCTTTTGTTCTATCATAATCTGCAATGGTGAGAGGAAACCTTTCCCCAGTTTCATTGACTCTCAATAAGATGAAATTTCCTGCATGTGCCTTTTGAGCAATAATAGGGGCTTCTACAACCATTTCATACAATATACCACTAGTTCCGAGTTCTTTTTTCTCTAATATTTTATAAGGCATTTTTGAATAATCAGCTTCATTAAGTTTAATATTATAAAATATGTCTCTCTAAAAATTTTTAAATTAATAATGTTTTTTAAATTGATTATTATAAATAAAAATAAAATGTTAAAATTTACCGAAGGATTTATTTAAATTTGAAAAATTTCTCTTTTTCTAATTAACTTGAGTTTATAATTTAAGCCAATTTTAAATACAATAAAAACAAATATCAAATTAATTTTTCAAAAAATAAATTTCTGGAGTATTTAATATTAGGGAATTATTATTGTAATTATTATTTAGATTAACAAGTAACCTAAAAAATAATTATTCTCTATAATAAATTGTTATCTAAAAAGAAATTAAAAATTAAATAATGTGAAAAAGATGAGTAAGGCTAAGGAAATACCTGTACCCGATGAGGTTAAGGGGTATTCTCAAGTTAGACTTGACGTCGATTTAACAAACGGTAAAATCGAAAAATCTACATTATCAAGAGAGTTCTGTCGAGATTGGATTGGAGGCTATGGTTTCGGTGCTAAAGTACTTTGGGATGAATGTCCTCCTGGTGCTGATCCTTTAAGCCCCGATAATGTTTTTGTTTATGCTCATGGACCCTTTCCTACAACAATATTACCCACAAGTTCTAAATATGGGGTATTTGCTAAATCTCCATTAACAGGAATGTTTGGTATGGCAATATCCTCGGGATCCGTTGGAGCTCAAGCTCGCAGAGCTGGAATTAATATGATTGTAGTTAAAGGAAAGTCTGCCGAGCCAGTATACATGGTAGTTGATGACGATGATTATTATCTTGTCCCTTGTGAGAAAAATATCTGGGGTAAAGGTTGTTGGGAAACTGAAGAGTATTTGAGAGAAGATTTTCAAGATCACCGCCTTGCAGTCATGGCAATTGGTCCCTCAGGTGAGCGAATGAGCCATATGGCATGTATCACTAACGATCGCAACAGACAAGCAGGAAGAACTGGAATAGGAGCCGTTATGGGCTCAAAGAACCTTAAAGCTATTGCTTTTCGAGGTACTAAAGGCGTAAAAGTTGCCCAGCCTGCTGAGTTCTACAAATTAGCTAAAAAGTTAATAAAAGTAGCTAATGGTCCTGCTACTGCCAAATATAGGGATTTAGGTACTCCCGCAGG
>JBHLJZ010000059.1:0-22859 GCA_048887165.1 Candidatus Hodarchaeota archaeon
ATTTAAATATATTTTGAAGAAAGCTGAATCTCCGAAAAGAAAAATAGTTAATACTCTTGAGGAAGCAAAAGAATGGATAGGAATAGAAGAAATTAAGATTATCAAATAATTATACTTATTTCTTAAATTTTCACATCAAAAAAAAGATTGAATAGTATTATTTTAACTAATATTTAATCTTTTTTTACATAATTCTATTGCTTTAGGATTATTATCTACTCCAATCCACCTTCTTCCTAACTTTTCGGCAGCCAATAGTGTCGTTCCAGTTCCACAAAAGAAGTCTGCTACTATATCTTCTTCATTTGAAGATGCTAAAATAATTCTTTCAAGTAATTCAATAGGTTTTTGGGTAGGATATCCTAGATATTCTTTTGATCTTGTGCGGGTTTGAAAGGAATATATATCATTCCATACGTCACCCATAATATCAGTCCATACATCTCCTACTAAATTACCCAGTTTTTCATCTAAATATTGTCTTCCTCCTCTCCTTTTCCTATATAGACGTCCTTCTTCATCTTTATATCGGAACATTTTTTTTATATATTCTTCTTTATAGGGAGTATATTGCTTGTTAAACGTAAAATGATCTGATTTAGTATAATACAGTATGTTATCATGTTGTCTTACCCAACCTTTGACTTGACTTTTAAATCCTGAAACGCTTCCAACATTCCAAATAATTTCTCTTCGAAAATTGTGCTTTCCAAAAATTTTATCACATAGGAGCTTTAACTCAAAAACTGCGTAAGCATCACAATGAAGGTAATAACTCCCAGTTTCCTTTAACACACGATACATTTCTCTCATCCTTAATTTCATGAAGTTAAGATACTCATCTAAAGACTTCCATAAATCAGAAAACTCCTTGTAATCAACACCACTAAAAAAGGGAGGATCAATATATATTAGGTCAATTAAATTATCCTCCAAATTTCTCAAGAAATCTAAATTGTCAGACAAATAAACGGAGTTCAATTTCATGTGAGGATTAAATAGCATAGAAAGTTAATTAATATTATGAATAAAAAAAGGTTAACAAATACATTTTTAGAAGAATTAAAGGATTATAACTTTAATAAAATAAAGGAGAATAAAATATATCTTGTAGGATCTATAACAAAGGCAAGAGATTATTTTATTAAAATAGAGTCTATTCTCCAAATAAACTACACCAAACTAGTTTCAATATGTTCTGTGGATGGTTTATTGAACAAAGATATGTTCTCCCCTCAAGAATGGGATAAACTTCAACAAATTGCTTTGAAAAAGTTAAAAGATCAAGAAGCAATTTTAGTTCTCGATGTTGATGATTACATTGGAGAACAATCTAGAGAAGAGATAGAATATTTTAAGAATCAGTTAAAAAAACCTATTTATTATTTATCAAACCTTAAAAGACCTTAATTTAAAAATTATTAATTTATTAAACTCGCTATGTTTTAAAGAAAATGTTTGATTCTAATATTAAAATAATCTTAGTGTAAGATTTAAGCATAAAATTAAGGGTTATAACTCAGAATGGAATTGTTCCAAGTATTTTGGGACGATCAAAGAAAAATATTTTTAGAATTCAAAAAGAATAAGAAGGAACAGCAAATTTTTCTTCCAGAATCAATACAACGCTTAAATCTTCAATATGAAATTTCGAAACCAGAAATAATTTATAAAGATCCTCCTTATTTAGTCTCTATAAAAAGGCTTTACCATTCTGATGATGCCCTTTCCTTTTCTATTGATCTTGATTTAACTAGCAATTATGAAGATCTGCAAATTAAGATTTTAAGATTAATAATTTTTTTGTATTCTGGTCAACGGATAGAATATTCCTTCAGAGAGAGCTTTAATATTTCTGAGATTGCTTATAACGATGATTGTTATTATGGTTATGAGTTTGAGGATCTAAGTTTAAAAAATAATCCTAAAGCCACTTTTACTCAAGAAAGAATTTTTGAAGAAATCGAAACCAATTCAGATAATTTAGAAACTAAAAGAACTGTGGTTTATGAGAAAAAGAAAATCCAAAATCTCTCTGATGAAGGGACGCTAATTTCAATAATGAGTGATAATAACAAAACTTTAAAAAGTATTGAGGAACAATTAAAAAATCTGGCAGTTATCTTGAAAAATGTGTCATTCAATAATAACACTCAATATTCTCCCATTCCTATTATTAAAAGTAGCGAAGGAAATGGTATTGAAAGGATAAAAAGGCCACTTTCAAGACCAGATTTAATTCAAGGACAAGCTTCCTCTGCGAAGATGCTTGTAATTAAAGAGATGAAATCAATTTTTCAAAAATCTACTGAAGAAAATTCTGGTTTTAGTATTAAAAATATCTTAAAACCAATGCCAGAGGATGAACTTAAAGCATTAACATTAAACGAAGAAGATTTAAAGAAAAAAGAAGAGCAAGCCATCAGAAATCAAGTTGAAAGAATTAAGAGGGAAGAAGAAAAAGCACTCTCCCTTGAAAACTTGAGTAAACCGAAGTAATTATCTTTAACTTAAAAATCTGAAAATTTCTTTTGATTAAATAACAACATTTTAATTATTTTAGAGTATTTTTTTAGTTATAAATGAGGTAAATTAAACCAATAGAGGTTATATAAAATATTACTTAATTATTTCATTGGGACTGCTGGGAGTGGTAAATCCACTTTAACAGGAGAACTCAAAGATTATGTTATAAACAGAGATCCTGAAATTCTGGCAATTACTTTAAATTTAGATCCTGGTGCGAAAATATTACCATATACTCCAGATATCGATATTCGCGATTATATTGTTTTAGAAGAAATAATGATAGAATATGGCTTAGGACCTAACGGAGGTATGATTTTAGCTTCTGATTTGATGGTAAATTACTTGGATGATATTAAAGATGAGATTGATGAGTATAATCCCGATTGGATATTTGTTGATACTGCTGGTCAACTTGAATTATTTGCGTTTAGAGAAACAGGACCATTAATCGCAAGCTCATTAGGTTTTGGCTCAATCCAAAGAGCAGTCTCATTCCTTTTTGATTCAAATTTCGTACTTCGACCAAACGGATTTATCTCTACTCTATTGTTAGCCGCGTCAGTACAATTTAGATTTAAACAAATTTCACAAATTAATGTATTATCAAAATCAGATCTCATAGATGAAGATCAAATAGACATGATTGTTGATTGGAGTCAGGATTTTCGCGCATTAGAAGATTCTACAAACCAACGTGAGAGTGGATTAATAAGAGAATTGTCAATGTTAATATCCGACGTATTTATTCAATTAGGATCCACCACGGAACTAATTCCGTGTACAATTAAAGAAGAAAGAGGATTGGATTTATTATTTGCCTATTTACAAAGAGTTTTTGATTCAGATAAGTCAAAGTATTATTGATTTATAGAAAAATATTAAAGAAATTCATTAAAAACAAAAAATCACGAAAATGAAAATTATTGGACCTTGTGCGGGCATAGGTTCTAGATTAAAACCCTTCACCTTAAGTAAACCAAAAACCTTCATAAATGTAGCTGGAAAAACTGTTTTAGAACACATTCTAGATAAATTTAGCAATACTTTTGATATTGATACCGAATTAATTCTAATAGTTGGTTATAAAAAACGACAAATCAAGGATTTTGTTAAAAAAAAATACAGTGATAAATTTAAATTAACTTTTAAAGAACAATTGCCACGAGGCTGGAACGATGATATTCCTTTTTTTTGGGGATTAGCTGATGCTGTTTACTTGGCAAAAGAAAGCTTCAAAAAAGAAACATATAATACCAAAGAAGAAGATAAAAGAGAGGGATCTTTAATCTTCTTAGCGGATATGCTCCCAATTGATGAATATTCATACATAATGTATCGTTATTATGAATCTGACGTAGATGGAATCATAACCGTCATGGAAGTACCAAAGGAAGATGCTAGTGCATATGGTGTTGTTACTATTAATAATAAATCAATAATACAAAAATTAGTTGAAAAACCAAAAAAATATATTTCAAATTTAGCTATTGCAGGAATATATGCTTTCTCTAATACTGCCACTAATGCTTTATTTAATAATATAAGCAAATATTTAAAACAAAAAACTGAAGAATCAAAAGAAATATATCTAACTGAGAGTTTGCAAGACTTAGTTGATTCTGGTTTCAAAATAGCAGCAGTTAGGTTAAAAAAAGGAATATTAGATTTTGGTAGACCTTCAGAACTATTGAATGGAAACAGATTCTTGCTAGAAAAATATTCTACTAAGAAAGAAGATTTCCAATCGCTAAATATTATAGTAGATAGATCATTTATAAAAAATCCAGTAAATATTGGAGAAAACTCGAAGATAATCAATTCTGTAATTGGGCCTCATGTTTCAATAGGAAAAAACTCTTTAATTTCTAATTGTATTTTGGAAAATTGTGTCATAGAAGAAAGTGTAATTTTGGAAAAAATGATAAGCGAAAATTCTATTATTGGAAGCAATGTAAAGATTGAAAATATTAGTAAAGATAATTTGATTATTGGAGATAAGAGTAGCTATTAACCATAACTAATTGAAAGGAATTTGAATTAATTAAAATAATTATATTAAATTTGTAAAATATTACTTATCATAGGACGATTCAATTAATTATAAATAAGAACAAGATCTTGATTATATTAATATAATAATTAAAAGAAATCATAAGATATCATGCCATATAATATTGCTTTTGATATTGCTCACAAACCACGTGGCAGAATTGATGAGAATCTTACTGAGCTAAGGGATTTTTTAAATTCAAATGATTTTGTTTGTTACAATTTTTTGGAAACTCCCATTACGCAAAATTCTTTACAAGCATTTGATATTTTAGTTTTTGTATGTCCTGATTTTGCTAAAATATCTTCAATGGAAATAACTGAAATAATTAACTGGGTAAAAGAAGATGGTGGTGGTTTGTTATTACTCTCTCATGCGGGAGGAGATAAAGGACGAAATAGTAATTTGAGTGAGTTAAGTCAAAATTTCGGAATAATTTTTGAAAATGATCAGGTATTAGATGAATCTTATAATTTAGGATTGGAGAATATGCCAATTATTACCTCATTTATTCCTCCACACCCAATTACAACTGGAATTTCATCAATATGCTACCGTTCAGGTTGTTCTCTCACTATAATGGGGAATGCAATATCAATTGCCTCATCCAATGAAACCTCTGAACCTTTTTCTACACCATTAATGTGTGTTGCAGAACCTGAAAAGGGAAGAATATGTGCGATAGGAAGTTATGAAATGTTTAGAGATAAAGTTGGAGGCGGTTTCAATAGTGATGAACATCCAAATTTAACATTTAATATCTTTAATTGGTTAGTCTCTGATTATCGTATTGAATTGAGATCTAGTGGACGTATTCCTGATATAACTCCTCAAGATATTATGTCACAGTCAACGGAATATCAAACCTTTCCAACGGATTCAACAGTATATGATAGAAAAAATATTGATATAGATTTTTCAATGAAAATCTCAAGAAAAAGTGAACTTATGGAACTATTAAAAATTTTTCAGAATCAAATCGATATGATAAAAACTACTATCGATAAATTAATTAAAACTACAGAAGCTTCTGAAAAAGAAATCCTCGAAATTTCGAGTCCAGAGTCTCAAATAAGTTCGAATTCACAAAAAGTTGTAGATGCAGCTAAAACCCAATCTATTAAGGAATCAAAGGAAAAAACACCTCATGATTTTTTGGATTTAGCGACAGCTCCAGATCCAGTTCTTACAGATTTACCTCCGAAACCAGTGAGTTTTAAGGAAGAGAAAGAAAATTTTATTGGTTTACCCCGAGTTGAAGGAGATATTAAGTTAAAGCCACTTCCCAAGCTAAAATCAAAGACAAAGAAGAAGGATTTAGTGGCAGAAAGAGAAGCTTTAAAAAGTAAGTTGAATTCTGTAAAAAATTTGGTTAATTTTGTTGAAAAAAAACATAAGGTAGGAGAGATTGACAAAAAATCATATGAAAAAAGGATAACGCAATTAAAAAGTGACATAAAGAAAACCCAAGAAAGAATAGATGAACTAAATAAATTATTATAATACAACTGCTCTTTATTTATAGTTTTAAAATCTTTATTTCAATTTTGGAAAATAATCATCAAAAAAATAAGAAATTAAAAAACGATTGATTTTTTAAATCTATACTTTTTAATGATGGTCATGTCCACATCCACACCCACACATATCAGGGGGATCAGGTTCACAACCAGTCTCTAGAATTTTTATTTTAAAGTTTAAGATTTTTCCTGCGAGGGGATGATTCAAATCTATGGTTACAAATTCATCATCAACATCTCTAATCCATGCAACTGAATAGTTTCCATTGGGATCACTTACACGTAACATCATACCAGGTTCTATATCTTCATTTAAATCTTCTGGAATCTGATCTCTAGCTACGATCTGTGTTAATATAGGATCAATTTCTCCATAAGCCTCATTTGGTTTTAAGCTAATTTCAAACTCTTCATTTACTTCTTTTCCAATAACGGCATTATCAAAACCGGGTATAATATTCCCCGCTCCAACTTCGAATTTTAATGGAACCCCTTCATTCAATTCAGTACTGTCAAAAATTGTACCATCTTCGAGGCGTCCTTCATATTCGACTTTTATGATATCTCCTTTTTTAATTGCCATGTAAATCAATATTTTTTTTTAATTAAATTATAGAAACAGCCTTTATTATTAAATTGATTATAAATTAAAAATAAACAAAAATGTCTGGGTGAAATGCAAATTACTTCTATAAAAAAAGATGAGAGAAAATAAAACTATTTAATAATATCAGTTATAAAACAGGTTTCCATTATTTTTACACCTTTAATTTGAGAAATCTTCTCTTCTATTAGCGGATTGAACTGTTCGATTGAAGGAATCTCAACCTTTATAAAAAGTCCGCACTCTCCGCTTAATCGCCAGATATCTGTAATCTCCTCAATTTCAATTAATTCCTTTAGAATCCCTTTAATCTCCTTAAAATCGGGTTCTATTTTTACTGTTGCTCTAGTCTTCGGTTTTGAGTTAATAGTATATTCTATTGTATACTTTTTGATAATCCCATCATCATTTAATTTTTGTACTCTACGTCTTACTGTAGCTTCAGTCTTTCCTACATTTTTAGCAATATCACTAAATGAAACCCTGCTATTCATCTTTAATTCCTCAAGGATTTTTAGATCAATCGGATCCATCTTTTTTTCCTACCTCAGATAATGAAATTTTATTACTAAACTAATTATTAATTAGTGCAAATTCTATAATAAGTTTTGTTCTTTTTGTTACTTTTTTTGACTAAAAATTATTATCTTATTTCGTTTTTATGTAGTTTTGTCGAGAAAACCAACGTAGTTGTAGGAATTTTTCCATAAAAGAGTTACAAAACATTATTAACTCCTAAACAAATTTTTGATTCTAAAAAAAATTAATAAAATACGACATAACTTTATAAAATTCATCAGTAGAAAAATTTCTTAAAAATGGAGGCGGAATATAGAGAAAACTCTATTTATTGATTTTTTCTAGTATGAAAAGATTGAAGAGAATTAAAGAAGGTTTAGAAATTCTACTACTTTACTTTTGAAATTGTGGATCCTTTCCGATTATATCTTACTATTCAATTTCATTGCATAATTTTTGAGAAAAGATAATGCTTTGGTTGGATCTGCCTGAGGCATTGCATATGATACTATCATTCCTCCTTCAAAAGGGGCGAATATTACATGTCCCATTCCACTATGGTTAGTTCCAACAATTCCTTCAGTGGAAGTTTCAACAACTGAAAAATTTATATTGTTTAAAACAAATGTAGGTTCTCCATTAATTACATTCTGAATAAAATCACTCTGATTAGTTAGATCCCAATTATTTGTCTGGGATATTACTTCTCCTAAATCAGATACTACCGCGATGCTAGCAATTTTCATATTAGACTCCAGTGAAGCAATTCCTAACTCATCAATAAATTTTTTTATTTCATCCATTATAAGTATTTAAGGGAATATTTTAATATTAAAATTTAGAAAAAAAAATTAAAAACTAAAAAAACTATGACCTTTCTAGGATTGGACTGCTCTACTCAGAGTTTAACGGGTATTTTAATTGATTTTGATTCTCACTCAATTATTCACAGAGAGAAATTAATTTTCGATAATGAACTCCCTTATTATGGTACTCATAATGGTGTTTATATAACTTATGATGGTAAACAAGTTCATTCAAATCCATTAATGTGGGTTGAGGCTTTAGATTTATTGTTTTCAAGATTGCTGAAAAATAAAAGTTTAATAAAAAATATTGAAGCAATATCTGGCTCCGGTCAACAACACGGGACTGTTTACTTAAATGAGAAATTTGAACAAGTTCTAGATAACTTAGATTCTAGTCTTTCACTAGTAAATCAATTACAAAATTCATTTAGTCGCGATACTAGTCCTGTTTGGATGGATTCAAGTACAAGTAAGCAATGTGATGAGATCCGTCAAAAACTTGGTGGTATGGAAGCTACAATTAGACTAACAGGCTCAAATACGTTTGAAAGGTTTTCTGGCCCACAGATTCGTAAATTTTATCAAGAGGATCCTGAAAAGTATTTCTCGACATCAAAAATCCATCTTGTTAGTTCGTTTATGTCGTCTCTCCTATTAGGTAAAAATTCTCCTATAGATTATGGTGATGGAGCAGGTATGAATCTCATGGATATTAAAACAAAAAAGTGGTCTAATCGTGCTTTAGACGCAACAGCTCCAAATTTAAAATTAAAGTTACCTCCTCTTACCAATTCTTTTGATATTATCGGAAAAATTTCTCCCTACTTTGTAAAAAAGTTTGGATTTTCACCTGATACAATATTGATTCCATGGTCAGGTGATAATCCTAATAGTTTAATTGGAGTTGGTGTAATAGAAACAGGAAAAGTGGCTATTAGTCTTGGAACAAGTGATACTTACTTTGGTTATATGAAAGAATTAGATCTAGATTTAAAAGGAGAAGGGCATGTTTTTGGGGCTCCTACAGGAGATTATATGAGTCTTATCTGTTATAAAAATGGTTCTTTAGCGAGAGAGAAAGTAAAAGGAAATCTTACTTGGGATGAATTTTCTAGTATTTTGAAGAGATCCCCTCCTGGAAATTGTGGTAAAATTATGCTTCCTTACTTTTTCCCCGAAATAGTTCCTGTAGTTTTAGAACCTAAAGTTTATAGATTTGGATTTGATGAAGATGACATCGAAGGTAATGTGAGGGCTATAATTGAAGCTCAATTCCTATCTATGAAGCACCATTCAGATTGGATTAAAGAAAAACCATTAGAGATACATGCAACAGGGGGAGGATCCGCCAATAGGGAAATCTTACAAGTGGCTTCAGATATTTTCGGAATAAATATAAGACAATTCGAAATAACTGATTCAGCAGCTTTAGGAGCTGCACTTAGAGGTGTAAAATCTCATTATGATTATAAAGGAGACAAAAAAAATTGGCCTGATATCGTGTATAATTTTTTAAATTTTCAACAGAGTCACATAATTGAGCCCAATGAACATTCCAGACAATTATATAATGAGATGCTCAATCTTTATGGTAAATATGAAAATTATATTCAAAAAAATGATGAAGATCCAGAAAAATTACGTCAAAAATTTATTAAAACCTATTTTAAAGACAAAAAGTATATGAAGTAGAATATCTAATAAAAATACGTTTTATCAGTCATAGAACTGTTTATTTCTTTAAGTAAATCTCTTTTAGTCCTATTATCAGCTTCAATTTTTTTTTCAGTTAAAAAGATTTCTAAATCATTTCTATTCATATTTGCCTTTTTTTGTTGTTTAACCCAATCTATCGCATTGAATATTATTTTGCCCTCTTCTCCTCCAAGAAAACTAGGTAAAAATAAATTCGCGATTATTTCTGAACGATAAAAGGTTCGAGCAAATAAGCCTTTGTAATTTAGATTTTTATAAATACTAGGAATAATTTCAGGTGGTGCATCTATAACTATATTTTTTCCTCCTGATTGGATTTTTTTATAAAGTGGTATCCATTCACTTGAACCCATTGGAGATTTCCCAACTCCAGGAACCCATTGAATTCCAGTTATTTCTGGTACTGCTAAAAGATCATCTAAATATGGAATTTGATTAGGACCATCCATATGATAAATTGAATAATCCATATGCTCCGCTTGAGTTATTATATCTGGTAAAGCAAATCTTTTGAACCATTTTGGGTTTAACATAGCACTAAAATCACATTGGATTGGATAATAGCTTTTTCTGCACCATATATTTAACCAGGTACTATGACCATCACAATATTTCTCAATTATTCCCTGCAGCTTATCATAGAGATATAATAATTTTTCTAAGATTATTTCTCTGCATATATCTATTAAACTTGGTTGTCTTTTCATTGTAAGAATTATGTTTGTTGGTCCCAAAAAGGATGAAAGTGTATCTAAAACTCCTCCTATATCAGTTAAACATACCTGATAGTTATTCTGAGCTCTTTGTGCAGCATATTCAGTGATTTTCAGTAATCGAGAAAACCATTCATTATTTTGATTAAATTTAACATCTTCAAGTAAATCTATGATTTCATTAAGTTCTGTTGGACGTTTAAACCAAACTGTTCCGCTTTCAAATTTAGGTTTTACACCAAAAATTGCAGCTATAATGCCTGGACCATAATTAGGAAAATATGAAGGAATAGTTTCACCGCCATAAAATGTTAATGCTGCTCTTTCTTCAAATCCATTCATTGCTTCTTCAATTGCGTCATGATTTTGAGCAAGACTCCAATCTTCACCCAGAAGATCTAAATAGCCACCTAGTTTCCCTCGTTTCCTAGGGATTAAATAGGAGATTACAGGGCGATCTAATATCTCTCCATCCCACCAAGCATCTAATCTTTCTTTTGCTTCTTGAATATCTTCTTTATAAGTCAAAATAGTCTAAAATAATGATTTTTCCAAGATATTAATCTAAATAATCAATAAAATTTGAACTATATGTTATGCGTTTTGGACAGAATTTTTATTGAATTAAAATAATTAACTACAATTATGTCAATTTTATTAGAAAATGAGAAAACAAAAAGAATTGTACTAATAATACTGGAGATGGATGACCTTGGATAGCGATAAATATACACAATATAGTTGCAAGATGACTTACCTCGCGCGAGTTTACAAAATATAATTATAATCCTACTGATCATCATATCTTTTATATGATGAATTATTCTTATTTATTAATTAACAAAATTCTTATATATGCTCAAAACCTCTTAAATTACACGGGTTTATTTATTGGTGAAGCATAATGTCTAAAGAAATACCCGAAAATGTTAAAGAGTCTCTTCGATCGATTGGTCTTACTGATTATGAAATCTCCATATATCTTACATTGATAAGTAAAGGACCTATGGATGCAAGAGAACTCTCTGAAGCATCGGGTGTACCTTATTCTCGAATTTATAACATTCTAACCCAGTTAGAAAAAGATAAAATGTGGATTATTAAGGAGGAAGAATCACGTCCTTCAAGGTATTTTGCAAAAAGCCCAGATGAAGCATTAGTTATCGCAAAAAAGCAATATAATGATAGTTTTGATGAACAATCGAATAAAATTATTCAAAGCTTAACTCCTATTTATCAATCACATGACACACCCATAAAAATCGCACTCTATATTCATAGAGGACGAGATGTTTGCATAAACAGATGTCTCGCTCTCATTAATTTAGCAAAAACTTCTGTTTATTTAGTAGCTCCAGATTATGAGTTCTTAGAAGTATTCCATGATGATATGAAAAAGGCAAGAGCCAGGGGAGTTACAGATATTAAAATACTTGTTGAAGAAGATGCTTTAAAAGATAAACAATTTAAAGAGTTACTTAAAGAATATAGTAATATTTCTGAAATAAAAGCTCGAGATCAAGTTTTCGGAAATTGCGTCGTTATCGATGAGGGAGAAGATGCATTTATAATTCTTACTCAACGTTTTTTCAAAAAATTAAGCTACTTTGGAGTTATCACGGACCATATCGCATTTGGCCCTGGTTCGAATTATTACTTTGATTATTTGTATCGTACAGCACAAATTATTGATTTTAAATAAAAATCACTTGAATTTATCTGATGATATCATAACATCAATAGTAATTTAAATTCAGCTGTATGAAAATAATTAAACGAGTTTACATTTACTTCTATGATGGTTAGAAAGAAAATTTTATTATATTTAGGTGGAAGATATTCCGCAATAGAACGAATTTATCAATATTTTAAGGAAATTTTAAATGATTATCAAATCGATAAGTATGAAAATGTCGATATTTTCGATAAAATAAAATTTTTTGATTATGATACAACAATTTTTTTTAGTCAAGAAGGAGATCTATCGCCTTCACAAGAAACAAATCTATTAAAATTTATATCAAGTGGAAAAGGATTCATTGGATTGCACGGTGCATCTGCTTCTTTTAAATCTCACCCTAAATATTTTGAAATGCTAGGTGGCAAATTTATAGGCCACAAAAAAATTGGAACATTTGATATAATAATAATTGATAAGGGCCATCCAATAACAAAAGATTTAGATGATTTTCCTTTTGATGATGAGCCGTATCGTCATGATTTCTCCATGGGAGGAAAAATTCATATACTAGCGGAAGCAGATTATCATGATCAAAATGATCCAAACCTAGAACCAATTATTTGGGTAAGAAGCTTTGGAAAAGGAAAAATATTTTTCTGTGCTTTAGGCCATAGAACACGTTCATTAAAGGATGATATATTTAGGGGAATTATTAAAAGAGCAGTTAAATGGATTTTAGGAGATTTAAATTAAGGAGGAATCTTTTTGAATCAAGATAAATTTTTGCGGCTAGGAGTTGTTGGATGCGGTCAAATGGCAAAGGAATTCAAATTAATTTCGAAATTAGTTAATAAGGTAAAGATTATTACTGGAACAGATACGATTATTAAAAGGGCACAAAAAATAGCAGGAAAAAACCATGCATATACGAGCGTCCAAGAAATGTATGATAATGAAGATATAGATGCTGTTTATATTGCCACTCCACATAATTTTCATAAGTCAAATATCAAGCAAGCTTTTGAAAATGGTAAGCATGTACTATGCGAAAAACCAGTTGCTGCTACATTAGATGATGCTCGTGAAATACATGAATTAGATAAAAAATACAAATCCTTGAAACTTGGTTTCAACTATCAATATCGATATGATAAAAATGCCATAAATATGATTAAAGGTTTAAATAGCAATAGATTGGGAAATATTTATTATTTCAATTGCAATATTTACTTCAGTAGAGATTTAAATTATTTCAATACCGCTGATTGGAGGATTAAAAAAAGCTCTGCTGGTGGAGGAACATTGTTGATACATGGGTCACATATTATGGATATTATAATTTGGGCATTAGGAGAGCCGAAATCAGTCATAGGAAAAATTGCTACATTAAAATTTAAAAATATTGAAGTAGAAGATATTGGATTTGGTATAATCGAATTTGAGAAAGAAATCCTAGGACAAATTAATTGTTCCATGATACCACAACCTCAAATGAGAGCAGAATCGATTGACCTCGCTCAATTAGAACTATTTGGAGAAAGAGGAAGATTAAATTATAGTTGTATGTGGCCATCTGCATTAAAATGGTATGGAATATCTGATTCGAAAATTAATGAAAATGAAAAAAATAATAGCTATATGACTGGATGTATTGAAGCGTTTATAGATTGGATTATTCATGATATTCCATTTTATAATACCGTTGAAGAAAGTTCAAAAGTTCTAAGATTAATATCAGCAATATATAGGTCCTCTGAAACTGAAAAAAAAGAATTAATAGAAAAATTATAAATATTTTTCTAATACTTACCACTTAACGTTAATTGCATTTTCAGGACATATTTCAACGCATTTTAAACATCGTGTACAAACCGATGGCCAAATAGGTGTAACTTTCCAGTGCTGAGGATCATATTTATTCTCTTCTTTAGACTTTAAATCTTCATGTCTTAAAAAAACACAAGGATCACAAACGTTAAGGCATTTAGCACAATTTCTTGGATCGACATTACCTTCTGGACCACATTTCGAATAATCGATTTTAATTTTTGTTTTTCCCATAAAATCACCTAAAAGTGCCCATTAAATCCAGGAAATTCTTGTCTTGGCATTAGATATAGAGCATCATGTTTACATGCATGGCGACAAACTCCACATCCAAAACATTTATCATAATCAACAATAACCCTCTTAATTGAAGGTATATAACGTAATGCATTCCACTGACACATAGCAACACATGATTTACATCCTTGACAATTATCTTGATTTAAATTTATAATATATTCTGCTTTTGACATTATCATTAGATCAAAATCGTTTCTTAAACGTAAAGCACCACACTCAGGACTTTCACAATTACATATTGCATTTATATATGGAAATGGTTGATACCATACTGTAGATACAAATCCACTTTTATTATGTTCTTCCAGTCTTTCTACAGCTTCTTCACGAGATATCCGATGTGCTCTCTCTTTGGGTATAAATCGTGGAAGTTTTTCTAAAACTTCTGAAAGTACCCCAAAATTAATACAACTTTGATACTTTATTCCTCTTTGCATCATACGACACATACAATATGTCTCAACAATAGGTTCTGCCGCTAGTTGTGAAAGAATAATTTGAGCATCTTCCATGGGTATAACCTGTCCAATATGACCATCAGCTCTTACAGGACGAGGGTGTTTGACTGTTCCATGTATCATTCTTTCGACAGCATAGCGCAGAATTTTTCCAATAATTGGCATTTGTAATTTATAACCTAAACCTTTCGAAGACAAACCTGCAATTTTTCTAATGTAAACTGCTTCAAAATTCATCCATTGTTCAGTTAGATATTCTTTAAAGTTATTTTCATCTGCAAGTTCGTTTGAATAATTTCGCGCATTCATATACCATTTCTGACCAATACCATGCTTAAAACACCATTTACACATAAAAATTTTCCCCTAAATTATTTAAAATTACTTTACTAAGATAATTACAATTAAATTTTAGATTATATATATTTTTTAATAATTTTCTTAATTAATGATTTTAGTTCTTAGATGTTCCATCATTCCCGATCCTATTTCTCTTGAATCTAGATTTTCTATGATGACCATTTGTTCAAATAATTCAGTATAGCCCCTAGTGAATGGTTTAGCAAATCTTATAAATGAATTTTTTTTGATACGTTTTGCTTTAATAACATATGATCTACCTTTTTTGTCTTTAATTTGATAAGTGCTTATAAGAGGACTATTAAATTGGTCATTATCTTTAATTGTTATTATTTCTAGTTGGGAAATTGGTATATTTTCATCTTTATTAGAGATGTGACCTGAAAGATCGATTTGACTCATACTATAATCTTTTCGAAATGTGCAAGACCAATCTTTAAATTGAAAGTGTCCAGCAAACCACTTATCGAATTGATGCCAATCTCGATAACCCCAACTCTTATCTCTTTGGCCATATCCACTAATATTTGTCATTGTACCATCTCTAAATTTTAATATACCAGATATTATTCCAGAAGCTTCGAAATGTTGATGCCAAGACTTAGATGAATCCAAACCAAAACTATAAACGGGAAATCTATGTTGAAACGATAATTCAAAAGTTAATTTATGAGATTTATATTCAATCTGCCAACTTTCAAAGGGTTTTATAAGTCTGTAAACAAGTTTCTTGTCTTGAAGCATAATTTCAATATTATTCTCATATTTATAAAGAAACGGTTCTCTATAATAAACCTCATTTCGATCTTTTAAGAATAATAAAAAAACAAATTCTCGTCGCTTTTCATTAGGTACAATTCCTATTGTGGAGAATCCTGAAATTTGATTTTCAATATCAACCCAATTAAAGTAATAAGACTCTCTCCATTTTAATTGTCTACTAGGTTTGTGAAGATATTCATCCTCGATGAGTAAATCGGTGTTATAATTATCCATTTCAACTATTCCTCTGGTAATAGATAAAGTGAGGGACCTTCTTTTCTTTTTTTACTTTTGCTTCTAAATAATCTTGGTATACCTGGATCAAAATCACTTTCCATGAAAATCGGTATATATTTTTCCATAGTTCTTTTAGTAAGATCCCAATTAATTTGGTTAGTAATGCCAATAAAATTAGTATATCTTGCATATCCATAACAATAGGCGTAAGCTCCTGCTATCAATCGTTGTTTTCTATCCCATTTAGAAAATTTTAGAAACAATTCTTTGTTCGCTTTTACAGAATAATCATTAAACGTATCTAAAACGTCTAAATCAAGAGGTTTTACTTTATTGCCCTCTCTTGCAAATAATGCAACTCCAGTAATATTTTGTAAAAAATCTGATGGTGTAGAATCCAAAGTAGCAAAATCATCAAATTCGACCTTAATGTTCTTCAACCTGTAAACAAACGCAATATTACTATAGGGTGCTTCAGCTTCAGTAGCTGACCAAGGGAAATGAGGCTTTTTGCCGTCATATAAATGAGAAATTTCTCTAAAAATTAAAATTTCATTATTAGAAACTTCATAAGGACCGTGATCACATAATTTTGCTCTTGCCTCACATTCATCAAGAAATGAAACTACTTCTAAATTCGCCATAGCTCTTTTAATTTTTAAAGCATCATCACTTGATATGTTTACTAAATGATCTTCTGCCCATTTAATTTCATTTTCATTTAACGCAATATTTTTTTTATCTGAGTCATAAACTGATAATTTATTATTTGGAAAATATGCTCTTGCTAATCTATTCCAAAAATCCAACACAAATAGAGTTTGTTTTTGTTTCTCTTCGGATTCACTTTTAGGATCCCCCTTCTTTCGAGATATTTCTCCCATTCTTCCAACCATATAATATAAGGGAAGATAAAATATGCTCAGAGCATGTATTTCAGAAAGGATTTTTCTGCTTTCCTTACCTATTTTTTCTGGAGTTATTTTTTCTGAAATCTTTTTTAACACGTCGTATAACATATCATAAGCATTATAGAAAGAAACACAGATATATGCCGTTACTGGAAACAGTTGTGTTTCTAGTAATCCTCTTTTCGAGACTTGGTAATCAACAAGTTCTGATGCATGAGTAATTAACTCATTCGCTTCTTTAATATCCATTTGGAATCAATTATTATGGTTTTATAAATAGATATAATTAATTACATAATTTTATTTAAATCTATTAAATGGTTTTAAGTTTTTAAAAAAATTTAAGTATTATATAAAAAATTAAAAATCAGCTTTTATTTAATTTTTGAAATACTTGGGACATTTACTATGGAGAAAGTGGGAGAAGGACTATCATGTTCCTCTAAGTCAGAAGTAACAGGAAAGTTGGTCTATATAAAAACAATTGAAGATGTTATTAACTTATTTGATGACGCTGTTGGAAAAATATGCATTGTTGATGATGCCGGAATTACTACACTTGGACCTATTTTATCCGAATTGGTTGGAACCATTTGTACCACTGGAGGTGCTGGTTCACATTTGGCAATTATTTCCAGAGAATTTGGACTACCATGCGTTATGGGAATAAAGTTATCGGTTAAAAATGTGGCTACTTTGAATGGAAAAAAAGCCAAAATAACTCATGACGGAGAAAGTAAAGGGAGTCTCTACATACTCGATTAACTCCTATAAATAAGGACTAAAATAGAGCATATTTATGGAATATTTAGAATATATTCACATGGCTAAACCCAATGTTAAACTATATGGGGGAAAAGGTTCAAACTTACTTAAATTATATCATGGGGGCTTTAATGTACCTCCTGGATTTATTATTAATTCTGAATCATTTAAGCTATTTTTGAATAAATCATCGATTGAATCAAAAATATCTCAAATATTATCAAAAAAATACCAACCTAAAGATATAATGCAAATCTCTAATAAGATTCAGAATCTCTTTTTAAAAGCTAAAATTCCCACAATTATAATAACTGAAATTGAGGAGGCTTATAATAAAACTCGCGAAGAATTCGGTGAAAGAGTCTCTTTGGCAGTAAGATCTTCCGCAAATATTGAGGATACAAAAGAATTTTCTTTCGCTGGGCAAGCTGAGACTTACTTATGTAATAAAGAAAATCAAGACATATTGGATTCTTTAAAAAAATGTTGGGCATCTTTATTTTCCCCTCAAGCCTTATTATATCTTTACCAAATAAGAAAAAAAGGCATAGAGATCTCTCCTTTAGAATTAGAAATGGCAGTTATTGTACAGAAGATGATTAATTCTCAAATTTCCGGAGTTTTATTCACCATTAATGTTATAAATGATAATCAGAATGAAATGATGATAAATTCTACATGGGGGCTAGGCGATACGGTTACAAATAATTCTGTTATTCCTGATTTAATAATAATAAATAAAAATGAATTCAATGTTTTAAAGAAGGAAATAGGAGAAAAAGAGAAAACTTCTATACCTAACCCTAAAGGGATTTCAACAATACTTATTCCTACAGATTTAGCATTAAGAAAAGTTTGCTCATTAAAAGATCTATATATTGAACAGCTTTTCTTAATTGGTAAGAAAATTGAAGATTATTTTCAATATCCTCAAGACATTGAATGGTCGATTGAAAATGATATAATCTATATTCTTCAATCAAGACCAATAACTGCTTTGAATTAGTAATAAAAAAGAGAACCATCTATAATATCTTTAATAAAAAGAGAAAGAATTGAAAGTAATAAGAAACTTTATCATTTTAGGAAAGCTCTTTTGCCTAAAAAGATAAACAATTCAGCTAATTCAAAAAGTGTCAAAGGAAAAACCATTCTTGCCATATCATTTCTCAGATCCTGTTTGTTTTTCCCAGCGCATATTAACTTTTTTATGTCTTCTACGTAATCGTCCATATTAAGAAATAATATTTCAATCTTTGCAGTCCCCGTCAATTCTTCAATATCTTTATCTAGATGCTTCTCCACCTGATTTAAAAGACCTAACTTTAATTTTGGGTCCAATTCATATTTACTAATTAACCGATTCATCTCTTCAATTATAATATTTAGACTTAAATTCCAGTCTTTATTTTCTTTGTATCTTGGGATTAAAATATCACTGATAATGATTTCAAAAAGAGTTGTTGGTGCCTTTTCATCAAATTCCATTTCCATACCTGTACTTAAACTGATTTTTTGAACCACTATAACCTCAACTCAAGAAAAAAAAATTCTTCTTTTAATAATTAATAGACTATTTTTTTTATAACTTTTTGCAAGTCAATTTGATAAAAAAAATCAAAAAAAACTGTTGTTTACAAAACTAGATCAATCGCTTTCTTAATTTTATTATTGCAATAATTAGTGAACTAACTACTATAAAACCTAAAAGAAACCAAGGATAACCAGAGATTAAGGTCAATGGAGGTTCAGTACATGTATTCTCTTCAACATAATTATCTGAGCATTGAGTTTGGGTTATACAACTACGAGTTTGATATAAAATATTATGTGTAATAATACTATAATTAGACCATGTTAAACTTATTCCAAAATTGTAAAAACTTATGTTGTTTGCCTCTATTGTATTATACAATCCTTTAATAATTGTTATTCCGTGATCCGTCACATCGGTTGACCGCTCCCTATTTTCAAAAGTGATAGTATTTTCTGTTATGTTATTCGAATTACTATACTCCATTACACTAATTCCAATTGCTCCTGTCGTAATATTATTTCGAGATATTGTATTATTACTACAAAACTCTCTCAAAAATATACCTGGTCCAGAAAGGCTGAATATCGAGTTAAGAGAGATATCGTTAGATATGCTAGATTCTATATTGATTGCGTCTCCTGAAAGCGAGTTATTATTAATTTGATTATAAGAGCAATAACTCAACCATAAGTCCATATTGCACGAAATCACTTTACTATAATTTGTATGATATAAACCTATGCTCGAGCTCGTATCATAACCTAAATTTTTTATTATAGAAATATTCACACTAAATTTCACCTCAATACTTCTGGATTTATATTCACCTATAACAAAATTATTACTAATTGTTATATTATTGCAGAAATTCAAGTCAATAGCTCGACTCCATCCCCACTTACTTAAAACACCTTCAGCAATAAATGAATTATATGCTATTATACCATTACTAACATTATTTATATAAAACCCAAATTGACAATTATACAATAAACAATTACTGAGAATAAAAACTGCATCAGAATGTCTAATTATCAGACTATCATTTTCAACATTTTCGAAATACAAACCTTCAATTACATAGGGATCATTCCAAGTACCTGAACCAGAACACCAATCATAATTTACCACACAAAATGACCAATTCCTAGTCGGATCGGTATCATCTATGATAATAGGAACAGAAGCTTCAGAAAGATTTAGATCTTCTTGAGGTGAGAAAATAAGGGAGTTAGTATAAAATTGGGAAAATAAGAAAAATCCAATAATTGAAAAAATCGAACTGATCGTAATAAGTTTAACTAGACCTTTTTTAATCACCATTATTCGCTTCTCTAATATAGATCGTGATACATATAACAATTTTCCTATATATAACTTTTGTAACTAAAATAAGATTCAGTCTTGTTTTCTTACAACTTTAGGAATGATTACATATCTAATTATTACCACAGCTACAATAGTAACAGCTGAAATCAAAATGATCCAAAAAACAATTATTATTAGATCGGGTCCTTCCACATTCATAACTAAAATTGTACCTTCTCCATAAATTAAATCAGTATAATCGTAGCCAGGATATTGAGTTGGAAGATGATCATAGGTACTCCCATTTATTAAACCACAAGCACTTACTGAAACAATACCAGAGATTTCACTTTGGTTAGCAATTAAATCCCAAGTAATGATATTTGTGGAACCGCCTAAAATCGTTCCAGAATTGAGAGATTTTGTATAAGTTTCACCCGGAGCAAGGTAAAATTCATTTGGTAATTTTATTGTAGCATTACAGGACGTAGCTATATAATCGTATATAGGAGAAGAATAAAATGGACATAAATAATTAATCGATGCTGTAATTGTAAAAGTAATATTTGGCTGAACTGATGATGGATAAGAGAGAATCACTTCTAATGGGCGCGTAAAAAGAGCCCAATATCCAGAATATTCCCATAAATCCATAAAATAATTGTAATCCATCTTATAATTGGAACCCTTCCATGGATCATGAGTAATAAAATGTGTTATTTCTTTATTCTCTATTATGTAACCAATTACAACTCTAAAATGCCCATAAACTTTTGCGTCATCCATCCATTGTAATACAATTATAGGATACCCTGCATCAATCATATTTTTCAAGATCTGAACATTAGAGATATAATCCTCAAAAGCTATGTATCCAAAGTCTCTATTACTATAACCTGTTATATTAGTAGGCATTCCATTGCCTACAGATGTACTTAAATTACTAAAATGCGACGCTCGCCTCATATCATCTGTAAAAGTACCAGCTCCTACCGTTCTAGCTACATCGGCAATCTCTGGTTGTGGTATATCAGGACCATAAAAATCAAAAACCATTTCTAAACATGCTGGACCACAATAATAATCATTAATTTGATCATGAAATGGAACACCAGAAATTATTTTTGTTTCAGCAGAAGCTTTTAAATTAAGATTAAAGTAGTTTGATTGATGATCATTTGAAAGATCATTACATTTTTTATCCAGGATTGATGAGTCTAAAACTAAATATGATGGGATAAATATAAGAGAGCTCAAAATTATACAGATTATCAATCTATTGATATAATTCCTAATTTTAAACGCCATCACCAAAAATGAAGTTATTATTGTTAATAATTCAAATAAATGGTTTATAATTATTAATTGGATTATTATTCTTCAAAAAGAAATTTTTATTTTAATTTTTAATGTTTCTCTTTTTTTCAAATATTAGATATTAAATATTTTAGCTTATTTTTAGCTAATACACTAATTAAAATCACTAGATTTGGAGAAAGGAGAAAAATCGGACACCATGATACTTTAAATTATAAAAAGAGGAGACGTATTTATCTAATAACAGGGTTAAGGGTTGAGGTATTTTAGCCGATTTCCATCAGCCTTAGGTATAAGAATATATTGGAATATCATGGTCATCCGACTTTTTTTGGTTGATCATATATTGAACGTTTTAATATATAAAGATATCTATATTTTCATAGGATAAAAGGGAAAATCTAATTCTTAATATATTAACGCATTTATTGTAAATTTTAGGATGTATAGTTTGACACTTTGTATTAGCTAAACTTAATTAAGCTTACTAATGAATTAAAAAACAATATCTTTATAATATCTAAGGATAGCAGAGTTCCCATGTTGGATGGTAACTTTGAATCAGATTCATCATTTGTGTATAACCTTCTGTTGAAAAATATTTACTTGGGCAATAATATTTTCCATTTTCTACGACATCAAAATGGATATGTGCGGATTCATTGCAACTTAAAAAATCAGCTATGATATCCCCTTTTTGTACCCAATCTCCAACCTTTACCTTAAACATACTAATTTGTTTGTCTCTATTACTTTCCAATATTGTCCAAGGTTCAAAATTGTAGCCTAACTCTATAGTACGATTGAATCTAATCCAAATTCTTACATGATATTTATTTTCACCCTCACTTTGATGCTCCTGAATTGCCCAGACTTGACCTGGAGTTGCTGCAATCACATTTGAGTTGTTATTAAAGAAAAAATCTAGTCCTTGAT
>JBHLJZ010000060.1:0-22346 GCA_048887165.1 Candidatus Hodarchaeota archaeon
CTTAAAGTTGTTGGAGGTAAATCTAAACGACTAACTAGCATGATGAATTTTTCTTTATTTATAATTACTCGATTGTTTAACCATAAGAATGCTTTAAACCCTCTTATTTCATTCTTGATATCCATTTGAATCTTTTTTTCATCCAATTCATAAAAAGGATATACATTTCCTGCGATTGTAACCATTCCCACAGTTATATGAACTTGAGTTCCGAAATGGGTTTCTGGTCTAAATAAATTGTTATTATTGACATAAACTTCTATTAGATCACAGAATTCAAAAATATCTTTGTTATCTGTAGCATAACAACCTCGATATATCTTTTTAACATCTAAACCTTTTATATTTAAACCAACTCTATCACCAGCTTTAGCTGACTCTACGTTTTGGTGAAAAATTTGAATTGATTTTACTTTTCCAGAGGCATTCACAGGAATTACATTTATTTTTTGATCTTTTTTTAATGTTCCTTTTAATACTGTTCCTGTAATTATAGCTCCTCTTCCCTTAATTGAAAAATGGTGATCAATCGGTAAAATAATTGGTCCTTCAATATCTCTTTCTATATCTAAAGTTTTTATCTTATTTAAAATTCCAATTTTTAATTCTTCAAAACCAACTTTTTCTTTGGCAGAAACAGCATAAATCGGAACCTGTGAACCATATGAAGTAGAATTTAAAAATATTCTTACTTTCTCTATAGAATCGTTGACATTACCTTTAAATAAATCAATTTTATTAAGGACTACAATAATATCTTTAATTTTGAGAGCATCTATCATAATCAGATGTTCTCCGGTTTGAACTTGAGGCCCTTTGTTTATATCTATCACAACAATTGCACAATCAATTATTTCAACTGAAGAAGCACTAATCTTAATAAGATCTGCGTGACCTGGACCATCTACAAGGGTTATGAGATAATCATCTAGTAAAAAACTAGTAAAACCTAAATCGATTGTAATGCCCCTTTCTTTACTTTGAGGGTGTGCGTCAATCCCAGCAGTTGATATTATTTCACTTAATACGGCAGCTATAGCCGTTTTTCCCGAATCAATATGACCAAATAAACCTAAATGAACAGGAATCTTATTTTGTATCTCTTTCATTGAAAATTTAAAACCACTCAGATTGAAATTATAATATGATTAATAATTCATTTAAAATTAATTTTATTTTAGGTTTGAAAGAATCATCTTTTAAAATACTTTAAAAATTGGACTCCAGTAAAATTTAATTAAATATATTTTATTTTAATCATAATATCATTTTATTGAATAAAAATAAAAAAAGTAAGATTCAAAATGGCTAAGTACTGTGTTTATTGTGGTAATCCTCTAAAGGAAACTGATAAATTTTGCATTATATGTGGAAAACCAGTCCTTAGAGATTTACCTAAATCTGAAAAAGCAACATCTCCAAAACCAAGAGAGATTAAAGAACCAGTAACAACACCAAAAGAACGTTTAAAACAAAAGGTTCCTCAAAAAGCATTAGCAGTAGAAGAAATTGAAGAAGAAATCTATGAAGATGAGGAAATATTTGAACCAAAGGATAAAAAGAAGAAAGGAAAAAAAGAAGAAGAAAAAGTTGAAAAACCCCTCCCATTTGAAGTAAAGGAGCAAATGATTCTCTATATTGAATACAATGATATTAAATTGAATAAGCAAATTCTATCTGATAAGTTAAAAGATCTTCAAAAAGAATTAAAAGATCCTAGATATGAGTATGACGAGGAATATAATAAATCTATTAACATAAAACTAGATGCTATCAAGACTTTAATTAATGAACTCAAACAAAAAGAATCTGATATTGAGAAAAAAATGGAGAAACCCTTCATTGTACAGAGAATTCAAAATGATATTGACACCAAAATTTTTCAACTTAAAAATTTAACAAAAGAATTTAAGTTACATAAAGTTGATCAAGATTCTTTCACGAATCTAAGGGATAAATACAAAAAGGAGAAAGAAGATTTAGAAGTTGAGAGAACCGAATTAATCGAAGGTATGAAATTATGGATAAAAGAATTGAAGCTAGAGAAAACGGAGTTAATGGCAGAAAAAAATCTAAACAAGGGAAGATATTCTGCTAAAGAGATTTCAGAAGAAGATTTCAAAGAAAAAGAAAAAGATTTCGAGCTTAAGTTAAAGAAAATCGATTTAAAAATAAAGACCTTAGAAACGCTTACCAAATAATACAAACCTAAACTTTTATTTTAAATAAATTATTATAAAATTTGATTTAGATGAGGAAAAAATTAATTGGTTTTATAATTCTGTTAGTTGCTTTATCATTATTCACTTTGGGAATAATAAATGGAGAATTTGCAATATTTGATGCAATTTATGAACAAATGGCATTAATACCTTAAACTTTTACTAAATTCTTAATCAAATCTTCGTTCTTTGGCAAAATATTTTTCATCTTCTAAGAAGCCTTTCTTTTGGTATAACTTTTCTTGTGATTTCCGAAATTTATTAGCGTCTCTATAATGATTTTTACATAAATAAATCTTATGTTGCTTATTTTCAATATAGTTTAGATTTGCTTTCTCTACATATGTTTTCCACTTATTCTCTGATAATGATCTTATTGCGATTTCACGGCATCCCTTTACAGAGCAATTTTTTCCCTTTAATGTCGTACTACTCAGTTCTCCTTTCTCTCTGAGTTCTTTTGGAAGTTTCAATAATATCAACTAACTAAAAATTTTATTAGGATATAATATTATGTTTGTTAAATAAATAATATCTTAAAATTTTTCCTAATACTAATGGAAATTTCTAACTCAACCTTCAATGAAGCTTTCATAAGACAAAAATTAATTCCATGCGATTCAAATTTAAGAATTAAATTAAAAGATAAATTCTTTACAAGTTCTGCTGTTCTTTTTTCTATCATTCCTTATGAAACAAAGCCATATGAATTGATTTTAATTCATAGAACTAACAGAGGTACAAGACATCGAGGTGAAATGTCATTTCCTGGGGGAAAATTTGAACCAAAATTAGATAATTCTCTTGAAGATACTGCATTAAGAGAAACAGAAGAAGAAATTGGTGTTTCCAAGAAAAATGTTAAAATTATTGGTTGTCTTGACGATTTTCCTACAATGACTAAGTATATAATTACACCTTTCGTAGGGTTAATTGATAAAGATCAAAAATTAATAAAGGATGATAGAGAAGTACAAGAAATTGTTAAAATTCCAATTGATTTTTTCATAAAAAAGAAAAATTTTAGAGAACAAGCAGTTGATATTCTAGGTAATAAGTTTCCAGTTTTCTATTTTAATTATACTAACAAAGAAAACGGAAAAAAATTCACAGTATGGGGTGCAACCGCCTATATGATCTCCAATTATCTTGAGAGAGTATATAATTATAATTTATCAGAATCAGGATTAAAAAGATTTAAACTAGATAAAATAAAACTTGTCAAGGAATATATTAAGTATAGAGATCGCATAACAAAAAATTTTTAGAGTTTTAATAAAAATTTAAAAAGACATGGTAACTATGAATTTTATTTTTGATGAGAAACTGATTAGGAGCAAATTGAAACAGTTTGATTCACCTTATAGACTTTCAATGCATCATCAGAGTTTTGTTAATTCAGCCATTGTATTTTTAATCCTTCCCTATAAAGAAAAACCCTATGATTTGGTCATGATCCGTCGGACTAAAAGAGAAAATGATAAACATTCAGGAGAAATGTCTTTTCCCGGCGGAAAATTTGATCAACAATTAGATAACAATCTTTTAGACACCGCTTTAAGAGAATTAAAAGAAGAACTAAGTATCCCTAGATCAAAAGTTAATTTATTAGGATGTATTGATGATCATCTTACTCCTAAAGGATTTATAATTACTGCTTTTGTTGGATATATTGATAAAAATCAACCAATGGTTAAGCAAGATGGAGAAGTAAAAGAGATAGTCAAAATCCCCATAAGCTTTTTCGCAAATAGAAATAACTATAGAGAAAGAACGTATATGTTGAAAGGAGATCTTATAGGAGTCGGTAAATTTAATTATAAAAATAAAGAAAATAAGAAATACGTAATTTTTGGCGCTACTTCTCACATAATTGTTAATTTTATAGATACAGTATATAATACTGGTTTAATGACACCAGGTTGTAGACGCGTGAATTGCGAAGATATAAAAGATAGAATTATTGATTAAATTGATAGATAATAAAAATTAATAGTAAAATTCTTTTAAAACCTAGAATAATTTGATTTAAAGAAATATATTTTGAATATTTCTTAAATTGGCCCTTGACGGTTAGAGTGGTCTCTGACACTGGGCTTCAAACCCAGTTATCCTGCGGAGGGATAGGGGTTCGATTCCCCTCGAGGGCCGCCACTTTCGGAAAACTTTGTGAGTATAATGGTAGATCTTAATGATATTATAAAATATTTTGAAAGTTCTTCTATTCCTCAAAATATGTTAAATAGAGGGCAATTAGTCCTTAAGAATTTTTTAAAACCAATAAAGGTTTTATTTGAACAAAAAAGTATTCCTCAAGAACCTTGGAATGATGAACAAATTAAATTCCTCCTGCAAATACTTTCTAATATGGATACTGATAAAGACACTAACGCCTCCCGAGTCGGAGAGCGAGAAGCTAGAATTGCTTCAAAATTGCATCTAGAAACATCAGCAGGTTTTTGTCATGGTGTTGGTAGAAGTGGATTTCTGACTGCTCCTCAACCAAAAGCTCCTGGAGCTTCAATAATGTATGAAATTTCAAATTATTTAGCAAAAAGCGCTCTCAAAACTTTTGGTTTACCCAACATAACCGAAGCGATAGTAGTTCCTTTATGTACTGGTATGGCTTTAGCATTAAGTATCGGAGCATTAAAACCTAATTGGAATATTAAAGACTTTGAGCATAAAAGAACGGTATTACTACCTCAGATAGATCATAAATCTCTATTGAAAGGACTTGAGTTGATGGGTGTTAAAATAAAAATTATCGAAGGCAAAATCTTTGGAGATGCAGTAAGAATACCATTTGATGATATTAAAAAAACCTTAGATAAAGATTGTTTTGCTGTAATCTCTTTAACAAGTTTTTTTCCACCTCGGGAACACGATGATATTAAGGAAATCAGTAAATTTGCTAAGGAAAATGATTTAGTACACATCGTTATTAATGCTTATGGAGTTCAAAGTCCTGAATGGATGAAATTAATTAGATCTGCTATAGATGCTGGTCGAATAGATGTCATAATTCAATCAACAGATAAAAATTTTCTAACTCCTATAGGAGGAGCATTAATCGCATCCCCAAGTGAAGAGATTATTAATAAGATCAGTAGAACTTATGCTGGACGAGCATCTGCTACCCCCATTGTGAATTTTCTTATTTCTTGTCTTTCTTTAGGGATAAATGGTTATCAAGAATTAATTAAAGAACAGCAAAATAATAGGAAAATACTTGAAGATAGATTAAGTCAAACTGCTAAAAAAATAAATGAAAGAATCTTAGGAGTATTCAACCCTGTAGCTGTTGCCATGACATTGAATAATCTAAAAAAAAACCAACTCTTTGCACTTGGAGGCGCTCTTTATAATTTAAGAGTAACAGGACCCCGAGTTTATAATCCTGAGGAAGATGTCTTTGGTACTTGTTGTACAGATTATAATACTCCATATATAGTGATGAATGCAGCAATAGGAGCAAAAACAGAAGATATTATTTCTGCGGTTGATAGATTTGAAAAAGCCTATCAACAAATAACCCAATAGTAAATCAATCCCAAAAACCGGGAGTTTTTATATTATATACTTTTTTATAAATTTTATTTAAGGTAATAACAACATAATATAAATGATCGAAACACTGAAAAATGAAAAGGACTATATATTAATAAATATTCGCGGTTTTGTTGAAGGATGGAAAATCGACTTTTAAATCAATTTAACAATGTTATATCGACCCAATGGAATTTCAAACAGTTTGAAGAAAAATATGAAGCTTTAACTCAGCGTGAGTTATTTGAGATGGCTTATCATACGTGTAATTCTATAAATATGAGAAGTATTTATATCAAATTATCTCAAAGTGAATCTAAAAGCGGTTCTCAAGCAATATTATATTCGAATACAAAAAAATTCACATCTATTGAAGCTTTGGAAGATTCATTAAAAATAACAAAATATTTTCCAGAGGGGGCTACTGGTGAAAAATTAATAACAGATATCCAGCCACGACTTAAAAGCCGCAAAAAACTTTTTGCAAACAAAGATCCAGATTTAAAATCTCATATTCTAAAATTGATATTAGTAGAGAGAAAAATTGATGAATGTGCTAATTATGTTATGCTAAAAGATATTAATAGAAAAATTTATTTCGCTATTGGTGATGCTCGAGAAAGTGCTGCTGTTGTTCCTATGTTTATGGACGCAGAAGGAGCGAGCTTGGTTCAATTAGCTTTAAATAAGTGGATGACAACTGTTCAAAATCTGGATCAAGAGAAACCTTTTCCGGAAAACCATGTAAGTGGCTTATTGAAAAACCTGATGCAAATAAAAAAGTGGCTTCTTAACTTAATAACTACTATTTTAGATAAATAATACAAAATTTAGTGAGAATTTTAAACCTAATTCTAAAATCATAAAATGATTTATTATTGGCCTAAAAAATTAATTTTAATAAGTTAATAAAAGGTTTTTGAACAATAGCCGAAACCATATAATCTTTTTGAATCCAAAATGGGCCATCGGGGATTTGAACCCCGGATCTCAGGTTTTTACTAACATGGACACTAATTTCTTATTGTATGTCCATTGGTCACTTATAAGACCTGCGCTTGTTGGCCAAGCTGAATAAAACCATGATAACCAAGCTAAGCAAATGGCCCTTGGTATAGTTTTAAATATATCTCAATTATTATAAAGTCAAAAAACACAAAAACATAAAAATTTTTTTATTGGTGTAATCTGTTATATTAATAATTAAGTTCATAAAAAGTAAATACTCTAAAACTACAAAAAAAATGTAGGTGTTAAAATTGGCAGAGATGCTTACAGATCTGTTAAACTCGATTTATACAAGAATTGCTCAACTAGGTCAAGCAATACAAGGTTTAAAATCATCTTTAGATGGTTTGAATCAAAATATTGAACAGAAAATCACAAATTTAAATGAGAAATTAAAGGAATTCACTCAGGAAATAGATATTACGCAAAATAAGCATATTAATGTTTTAGCTGAAATCGGTGAAACTACAAAACTGGAATTGAAAAAAATTCAAGAAGGTTTAGGCATCGACGCTATTAGTAATTTAATTCAAAAGCTTGAAGAGTTTGAAAAGTTATCAAGTGAAATACTTAATCAAGATACGGTAAATTTACTCCTTTCAGAAGCAATCAGCTCTGTTAAAAACTTAAAAGAAGATACTATAAATAAGGTATAAAAATTAATTAAAATTTTTTTAAAAAGGTTATTTAGATGGCAGAAACAGAAAGATTATTGGATGAGATGATTAATAAAATAAACCAAATAACTGCTTCTCTAGATGGAACTATTGCTCAGATCAACCAAATGAGTACTGCAATTCAGACAATGTCCCAGAAATTCTCAGAAGAAACAATTTCTGTAAATGAAAATATAAGACTTATAGTAGAAGTGCTCAAACAATTCCGTATGAAATCAAGTGAAAATATGCAACAAATTGCTGATGATTTTAATGCTAAGATAAAAGAACTTTATGAAAAAAAGTCTGTTGAATCAATAACTGAAGAAGAAAAAAAAGCAATCGAAGTTATTAAACAAGCAGCAAAAGCAGTTTCTAATAATCTCTATTATGCGCAACTACTTAATATTATCCAGTCAATTCGAGAAGAAACAAATAGAATAATTAGTTGTAAGGAACCTTAGAAATAATATATTTAATAAATACTGATTTATTATCATAATAAAAATTAGGAGAATTCAAAAAAATGCCTGCAGGTTGTTTTACAATTTTATTACCTTTAGATTCAGATTATAAAGTTCTAGGTTATTATTTTAAAGAAGGTAAATCCAATTTTAAAATTACGAGCGAATTATTTCTAAGATTAAATTTAGATCACTCCAAGGATGAATACAACCTATTAAAAATACAAGATTTTAATCTTCTTTCATATCTCTATAAATTTAAAGGAAAACTTTCAAGAAAAACATCAGGAGTAATAATAGGGATTTTATTAAACGAAAATGATAAACCTGAAAAGTTTAGATCTTCGCTTAAAGAAAGCGCTGAAGCTTTAGAGATAATAGGCACTAATCTTTTAAAGTTGAAAAATAAAGAATTTGAACCCTTATTAAAAGATATTTATCTTGAGCATTTAGAACCTTTAATAGATATTTTAAAACCCGATGCTTTAAGAGCTAGTATTATTAATATTACAAAATTAATGTTAAGTGGAGGGAAAAATGAAAGGAAAATTGCTCAAGATTTACTAAAAAAAGTTGAAGATGGGGAACATGAAAAAATTTCAGAATACTATACTAATGCAGAAAGTGCTTTAAAATCAGATGATTATGAAAAAGCTGCTAAGTTTTATAAAAGAGCTGCTGAAATTGCAGAAGCTTTATATATTGTAGATATAGCAGAATCTTTAAACGAAAAAGCTAGTTTTTCAGGTACAATTCCAGAAATTTCAAAACACAGAGACAAATTGGTGCAAGATGCTAGAAATTTTTTACGAAATGAAGATTTTCATAATGCTTATATTAACTATAAAAAAGCTAGTGAATTATCTAAGAAATTAGTCGAATTTGATAAAGAAGAAGAGTATAGATTGAAATCTGATGCATTAAGAAGCTTTTATGAAATAGATCAAAAGTTTTCTAAAAAATAACAAACTTAAAGTAAACTCATCTTTTACTATTGTTCTATTTTTAAAAGGAATCAAAAGTTAAGTTATAATGGCAGAATTTAATTCAAACATAATAGGTTTGATAACAGATTTTGGAATAAAAGGATCCCATTATGTTGCAAGTATGAAAGGGATAATATTAAAAATTAATTCAAGGGTTAAAATTGTTGATATTTCTCATAATATAACTCAATATTCCATATTAGAAGCATCTTATATACTAAAAAGCGTTTATCGTAATTTTCCTGCAAACACAATCTTTATAATTGTTGTTGATCCAGGTGTAGGAAGTGCTAGAGAGATCTTACTTGTAAAAACAATAAATAATTATTACTTTATAGGACCTAATAATGGAATTTTTTCTAATATATTTACTTTAAATGAAATTGAAGAATGTATTCATATTAATAATGAGAAATATTTTAACGAACCTGTTTCCAAAACCTTTCATGGAAGAGATATTATGGCCCCTGTTGGTGCTTTTATTACTAAAGGGATTAACATTAACAATTTTGGACCAAAATTTGATCCGAAAAATTTTGTTACTATCCCTCTTGAATATGAAATATCAGAAAAAACTAAAAAAATAAATTGCGTTATTCAATATATAGATAATTTTGGAAACGGAATAACAAACATAATCTTAGAAGACAATCGAATTAAAAATACTTCAATAGTTTTAGAAGAAGGAAAATTAATAGAATTTGAAGTTAATAATATGAAATATAAAGCAAAATTTACTACTCATTTTGAAGCTGTACCCATTAACACTATTTTACTATTAAAAGGATCTACGAATTTTCTTGAAATCTCAATAAATCGGGGAAATTCAGCGAAACAGATTGGATTTAATGTAGGTGATAAAATATTATTTACTTTATAGAATAAGGATAGAAGTATGGAAAATGAAATTTTAGCCTGCATAAGAGATAAAGATATTAAATTCTTACATTCAGGTCAAATTTCAAAATATATTTTTCCATTGGAAAGGGTACAGGCTCATCGTGAAAAGATAAGTCATCTAATTATAAGGTTGTTCATGGTAGCAATACTTCCTAAAAATCAAATTCTTTACTTAGTACAAAGGAGAGGGAAAAAAAAAAAGAGTTTTCCTAATTTTTTCACAGACTCTGCCTCAGGACATGTAATATATAAAAAAAATTTAAATTTAAGAGATATAAAGGAAGATGCTAAACGAGAACTTAAAGAAGAATTTGGAATCGCTCCCAAAGCAATAAAGAAAATGAATTTTTACGATTTAAAGGCAGAAGAGAATGAAAAAACAACAGAAATCGCGTACACTTTTGTAGGATTAGTTAATCATGATATATTACTTAATCCTAACCCTGAAGAATTAGATATCAATGATAGTCGGTTCTATACTAAATCTGAATTAGTTAATATATTACAAAATGAAAAAAATATTGACTATTCAAAAGAGATTTGGAAAGAATTATTAAATACTGATTTAATAACTTACTTTAAAAAAATCAAGACTACTACTAAAAAAGGAAACAATAATAATGGAATTGGTTTATTTATAGGAAGATTTCAACCACTTCATCATGGGCATATATATATTATTAAAAATATATTAAAAAGCTATGAGCAGATTAAAATAGGGATAGGAAGTTCTCAATTATCTAATAAATTTAATGATCCTTTTACAAGTGATGAAAGAAAGCTATTTATTGAAGCTGCATTAAAAAAAAGGATGATTTCCCCTAAAAAATACACGATTTATAAAATTCCAGATATTTTTAATGCAAAATTATGGGTGAATCATGTAGTTTCGATCATTGGGAATTTTGGGATTTTATTTTCAAATAGTGATTGGGTTAGAACCCTATTTCAAGACGCAGGATATAACGTTGCAAAAAAAATAACAATTTTCAAAAAAAAGTATAATGGAACAAACATTAGAAATTTAATAAAGAATGATAATGATAAATGGAAAATGTTAGTTCCTAAGGAAGTAAGAGTTTTAATGGATAAATTCGATGGTATCAATCGGATAAAGATTTTATCCAAATAAATTAACAAAAAATGACAGATAAGGATTATTTAGAGATAGACGGCTCATTTGGAGAAGGAGGAGGGGCTATTCTACGTCTCAGTGCTGCGTTTTCAGTATTATATAATAAACCTATTAAAATCATTAATATACGTGCTAATAGATCAAAACCAGGTCTTAGGTTACAACACTTACTGGGTTTGAAAATCTTAGCGGAATTAACTGGAAGTAAATTTTTTTCTAACGATGGTGAATGTCAAATAGGGACACAGAATCTATTTTTTATTCCTAACTCTAAATTTAAAGATAAAATCAATGTTAATATTGATACTTCAGCTAGTATTGGATTATTAGTTCAACCTATTCAAATAGCATGTTTGGGATTTTCTAACCCTGAGAAAATCGAATTAACACTTAATGGAGGTGGAACCTATGGTAAATGGGCTCCAAGTCTTAGCTATCTTGCAAATGTTACTTATAAAATTTATAAAATGGCTGGATTGAAAATTAAGTTAGATATTAAAAAATATGGTTTTTTCCCTAAAGGAGGTGCTCAGACTGTATATACTATTTATTTACCTAAAAATAAACTAAAACCAATAAATCTCTTAGAACTTGGAAATATTGAAGCTATTAACGGTGAAATTATCTTAACAAATCATTTAAAAGGGCGAAATATTGAGAGTAGAATTAAAAAAAGTATATTATTAGAATTAGAACGATGTATTAAGGTATATACCAATATTAATCATCGCTGGGTGAGTTCCATCAGCCCAGGAATTGGTTTGTCTTTATGGGCAACATCAGATACAGGAGCTGTCATCTCATCTGGGACTATTTTAGGTGAAAAACAAATTCCATCAGAAAAGTTAGGAAAAATGGCATCAAATGAACTATTAAAATACATCAAAAATAATATTCCTGTAGATAAATATCTTAGTGATCAACTAATCCCATTAATGGCTTATATTAAGGAATCTTCAAGTATTAAAGTGTCTGAAATAACTACGCATACTAAAACTAATTTAGAACTGCTCAAATCATTTACTAATAGAGACTATGAAATAACAAAAGGACTCAATCACTATGAAATAAAGTATGAGTAATTGATATTATTCGAGTTATTAACTTCTTTTATTTGATATTATGAATAATTAAGTTAAAACAGTTTTATATCGAAACTAAAAAGAAATTATATTATTGAAGAAATTTTTAAATGATTAAATTTATATGATTTATATAAAAATTTAAAAAGTATTGAATTAAAATGGCTTCCAGCGCAATCAATAGGTGTCCTAGATGCGGAAATGATAATCGAATAGATTCTTATGTCTGTGCCTTCTGTGGTAAAAGATTAAGAATTGAAAAAATAGAAAGTTATTCAATTTTTAAAAGAATAGAATCTGAATGGATAAGTCCAGCACCTTGGTATACTAAAATTCTTTGGTTATTCACAAAGCCAAATAAAGCTTTTTGGGATATTAATCATAAAAGAGACAAATCTCCTGGTTATCTAATTCTATTAATTAACTCATTACTTTATGGTTTGTTAGGATTAGCTTTTTTTTCACACTTTAACATCGTCAACTATCCTGTTTTTGCTCCAATCCTTTTCTTATATAATTTATCAATTTTTTTAGCGTTCTTCATATTTGGAGCAATTTTTTATTTTATTTTTGGATTGGTTATGGTTTGGTTATTTACAAGGGGGGCAAATATCGCGGTAAATTTTTCAGAACGGTTAGAAGCTCGATTTGAAGGTAGACAAGAAGAATTAAAGTATCGAGAAGAGGAAATGAGTCCATTTAGTATTTATAAGGGTGGAACATTACAACAACAACAAGCACACAAAAATAGAATGATGTTCTGCGCATTTGCTCCTTTCTTGCTTATCAATACAATGGAAATTATAATAGTATTAACTGCATTTCCTACAGTCTCCATGGATGTAAGTAGTTTTTTTAATCCCGCAATATTTTCTCCAATGTTTAATTCTCCAACTTGGACAGTGCTACACATTATTGATGCTCTTACATTGGCAATTTGGGTACCACTTTTAATTTCCCTTTCTATAAGAGAATTAGCAAATTCATCTACATTTAGAGTTTTAATATCCTCTATAGCTATAGGTGTGTTAGTAGCAATAATCTTTTACTTTTTACGTCCTACTATTATTGGATAAATTTATTAACTCGAATACTTCTTTTTATATAATTATATTTAATTTTTCAATTCTATTAAATATGGGCAGAGAAAAAAACACGCAGACTAATGATAGTTCAGAAATTGAATCTGAAATTTATGCAGCTGTGAATATGATATTAAATTTATCTCAAAAATATAAGAATGGTGATTTAAAGGACTCATTCTTCCAAAAATCTATTAAAAATTCTATGAATGACTTAGTTAGAATTAATTTTATTTTAATGGAGAATAACATCCTACTCTCAGATTTGCTAGAAAGAATGCACTTTCGCGATAAATATTATAGAGCAATAGATATAATTAATAATATTTCGTCTCTAAATTTCCCTAATAGTATAGTTGAATCGAATTATCCAAGTAAATCAGAATTCTCAAAAAATTTCAGTTCTTCTCTTCTTGAACTTCCAGGTGTCACTTCAAAGATAACTTCTTCATTCATTACGTTAATGGATGCTCTGAAATTAGAAATAATCGATTTTATTTTAATAACTGATTTATTCAAGGAATTAATAAAAAACTTGGAGAAATTCCCTGGTTTAGAACAAATTGCTTACAAAGTAAAAAAAGTCAATAAAAACATTACCAAGAACATTTATAAACTCGAAAAGAGCCAAAAATTTAGGGATTTTATCGGAGATGAAATTTACATAATTTATAAAGAATTTCAGCGCAAATTAAATCTTAAAATCTAATAAAATAAAAAAATTAATTAAGTTTTAAATATTTGAAATTATATTAAATTAAAATAACTTCAAACATAAAATACAAGATAAAGGTAGTTTTCTTGCCTAGACCTGGTTTGCGATCAAAGGCTCAAGCTAGAAAGAAATTAAAAACTCCAGGAAATAAAAACACAATTCATTATTGGAGAAGAAATCCAAAAAAAGCTCATTGTTCTATTTGTAAAAAACCTCTTCAAGCGATTCCACACTTGAAACCTAGTAGAATGAAGAAGTCTAATAAAATCTCAAGACGATCAAATCGCTTAGAGAGTGGACGATATTGTTCTAAATGTTTACAAACTCAAATTAAAGAAAAAGTTTGGAGTTCCTAAAATTAAAGTGCCTTTAAAAAGAATTTGATTTTAAAAGAATAAAAATAATTTTTTGGTTGTTGTTTTAAAAAAGAATAGAATTTTTCATTTAGAAAATATCCTGTTTTATTGAATTCAAAAATGATAATTACTATTTCAGGGCTTCATGGAACCGGAAAATCAACTATTGGTAAGTTATTGGCAGAAAAGCTCGGATTAAAATATTACTCTACCGGGGATGCTTTTAGAGAACTTGCCAAGAAAAACAATTTGAATTTAAGAGAATTTACAAAATATGTCGAAACACACCCCGAAATAGATAAAGAACTTGATGATATCATCATCAAGAAAGCAAAGGAAGGAGATATATTAATTGATAGCCAACTTAGTGGTCACATTCTCAGTTCAATTGCTGATTTTAAAATTCATCTAAAATGTTCTCTGGAATCAAGAGTTAAAAGAATGACTGAAAGGGATAAAACCTTTTTTAGGAAAAAATTAAAGGAAACTAAATTAAGAGAAAGTTCAGAACTTCGCCGTTTCAAAAAATTATATGGAATAGATTTAAGTGATAAGAATACCATTTATAAATTACATGATTTAGTGATTGATACTGAAAATTTATCTGTTGAACAAGTCATGCAAAAAATTATTTCAAAATTGAGCGATTTTAGCTAGATTCCAAAAACAAAAAACCATAAAAAATTTATTTTTAAGTTTATTTCTTAATCTACCCAAGATTTATTTAACTTTACTGAAAAATTTCAGTAAAAATGTATTTATAAAAATAATTTGGTGACAAATTATATGAGTGTTTATGATATTGGAAGAGTTTGCGTCAAAACTATGGGAAGAGAAGCAGGGAAATATTGTGTAGTTGTGGATGTTATTGATAAAAATTACATTTTGATTGATGGCTTAAAAGTAAGAAGAAGAAGAACCAATTATAAGCATATTGAGCCTACTTCGGAATCAATCTCTATTAAAAAAGGTGCAACCCATAATGATGTGGAAGCAGCAATAAAAAAAGCAAAATTAGAAAAAAAGATGAGCGAAATTATTTCTATTCCAACTAGATAACTAGTAGAAGTTTTATATAAAATTCAATCAAATATGTACTATAATAAATTCAAGTGCAACGGTAGCCTAGCCTGGTACGGCGCGGGCTTGGAGTAAAATATCCTCCCAGAAAGCCCGTGTGCTCTGCACTCGGGGGTTCGAAAATAATCACATAGCGTGAAAATCGAAAATCCCTCCCGTTGCGCTTTTTTTAATTTTTAAAATATAAACTAGATTTTATTAAACATCTGGAAATTCAAGAGCCTTAGCTCTTGTTCCTCCCATCATTTGCTGCATCCCACCAACCGCTTGAGTTTGCAACTTTAAAAGCCTCTGGATGAGAGTATTGATCCCAAAACTACATAAGAAATACCATGCTGTAAAATTAATCCAACCAAATTCTATTTGTATTACTAACTGTATTCCATAAACAAGCAAAGTCCAGGGAAGTGCATTAGAACCAGTATTTGCAGATAACATACCTCCTATTAAAGGTACATCATTCGCATTCATTGGTGATAAAGCAACAGGGTAAGGAAGACCACCAGGATAATACAATGTTCTCAAAACACTAAAAATAATGATCATTGGAAGAAATGTAACACATGTTGGTTTCAATCTTTGTAATCCCATTTTTTGCTGGGTTTGCTTAAACATTTCATCTTTACGTTCCCATCTCTTACGTAATTTTCTATAACGCTCAGGATCTATTTCAGCTACTTCGATAATTTTTGCTTTTTCCTCCTGATGTGCTTTCATCAAAACCTGTTTTCTATTGATTTCTCTTGTATCTACAAGCCACTTTGTTAAACCCGTACTTATAAGTGCTGTAAACGTTGCTAATAGAAGTATGAATATCATTGAGCCTGGTGGATATGTAATCCACTCTACAAAAGCGTTTGTAAAATACATAGTTATATTTAATTTTAGTACAATTTTAAATTTTTCATATTAATTTTTGTTTTTTGAATATTCCAAAAAGTTGAGATAAAATAAGAGTAATTTCCTTAATCTTAATCCAATCCAAGAAAAGCCCTCATTCCGGGGTACTGTGATGCTGCAACCTCTTTACTGATAGTTTCAGCATACTGGTGCACGATTCCAATCGCTATCAATAATCCTGTGCCCGACGTCAAAGCTCCGAGAGAATCTGCGAAGAAACTCATCACTGCTATAATAAAACCATTTAATATTATTAAAGTGGGTATATATCTTTTCAAAATTCTTTCAACTATTCTTTCTGAACTCCTAAATCCAGGTACAGACATCCCAGAATCAATTATTTGACCTGCAATATCTCTTGGAGCGAGTCCGCTAACCTCGACCCATACACGGCCGAGCATCACACAAAGGAATATGAATATGACCAAATATATAATTGCTCTTATAGGATCATTCAATAACGCTTCAATTCCTTGAGGCGGCGAGAGGTAATAGAGCAAACCTCCAGTTGGGACAAGATAATTTCCCTGTGTGACACCTGCAGTTTCTTCTTCAAATACTCCAAGCAAATTGAGCCAAAACTCAGTATTAGCGTTGCGCAATCCTGAATTTGGACCTGCAATTAACTGACCAAAAAATAGAAAATTTGCGTATAATGCATTTACAAGGATAACTGGAATGTTAGATACATATAATAATTTCATTGGATATTTGCCTTTAAAACCGCGATAGCCTCTATATGTTAATGGAATTTCGACACGAGTGGATTCAAACCATATAACTATAACAAATATAAGCAAGGTTGTAATGCTACCTAAAATTGAGGGTAATCTTGGTCTCAAAAAGAGATCTCCTAATTGTACATTGGGATTAGTAAATGATTGAATAAATGCTACTAAAATACCTCTCGCAGCACCATCAGGACCTTGTATAAAACTAAAAGCATTCCAAAATATTTGTCCTGAAACTCCAGCTGCTATAAATAGAGAGACTCCACTTCCAAGACCCCAACCTTTTTGTAGAAGCTCATCTAAAAGTATTATAATTAATCCAGCAAAAAGTAACTGGAGAAACAAAAAGCTTGCATTTACAATACCTAATTGTTCTAATGATCCAAATGCCCCTCCTAAAATGTAAGATACCGCATTGATTATTGTTAAAATCATTGCAAACACTTTTTGAGATCCACTAAACATAGCTCGATCGTAAGGATCGCTCATATCGACCTTTATTATCCTTGAGCCCAGTAATAATTGCATAATAAGTCCTGCAGTAACTATTGGCCCGATGCCTAACTCTGTAAGTGTTCCTCTTTGACTTGCTAAGATAACTCTTAACCAGTAATAATAATCTGTTGTATCTTCTACGTTGACGCCATATAGTGGAATATTAGAAAGTATTAAGTAAACAATCAAGACAACAGCAGTCCATATAAATTTCTCTTTAAAACTAACCTCTCTTTGAGGTTGTTTTATTTCTGGCATTATACGCACGAATGGAGAGAAAAATCTTAGAAATTTTCCAGCCATAATTGTTCAACGTAAGATTTTTTTAGAATGATCTAATTTATGTTCATTTTTAAGAATTCATAATCGATAAATGTAACTAAAAAAATTTGAATTTCAAAAAAAAGTTTTTGATTTAGACTTAAATTTGTTTAAATAATTCTGAAATTAAACTATGATTAATTGAAAAAAAATTAAAAATAGAAAATTAAAATTTCATTTCTATAATTTATTAAATTCCAAACTCAATTCATATTGCCTTAGATTAAAAGAGAGAACCAATACCAGTAGGTTCCTCTTCTTTCTCTTCTTCCTCTTCTTCTTTTTTTGCAACTTTAGGAGTCTGCTCGGTAGCAGCTGTAGCAGTCATGACTGGAGCAGCAGATTTAATTATATTATCAATATCAGTTCCCTTTAAGCCAGCAACCAGTTTTGTTAATGAATCTTTATCTACTTCTGCACCAGCAGCTTTTAGAACCTTTTCAATATTTGCTTCAGTAATTTTTCCACCTACCTTATGAAGTAAGAGTGCAGCATATATACTTTCCATTTTTTCTAACCTCTTTTTTATATCTTTTATTATAATTTTTAATATTTTCTTAAAATGTTTAAAATTGTTTTTTAATTTTAATTAGCCAAATAATGAACCTATACCAACTTCTTCTTCAGGTTTTTCTTCTGGTTCTTTTTTCTTTTCTTGTTTCTCCTCTTTTTTTGGCATTGTCTGTAATCCTTCTCCGAAAATCATAGCATTTAAAACACTAGCGTTAGATACTGCTTTTTTGATATATTCGTCCTGCGCATCTTCTAAAAATATAGGTAATTCTAAAAGGATGGCAATACTTTCTCTATAGGCTGAAATAATATCTTGCTTAAATGCTTCAACATCTATATAAATTACCTCTTCTGGAAAAACTTCTCCTTCGCTCCAGGCAAATTTTATTCTAATTAAAGATTCAATCGGATTTATACCCAATTTCTTTAATACGGCTGCTTGTTTTACATTGACAAAATCTCCAGCTTTGTGGGTTCTGGTGTCCTCCCTAACCCAAATAGTATCATTTTGAATACGTGTTGGTAATCTTAAAGTCATATTCAATTCAGATATTACTTGACCAGTTGGTAAACCAGTATCACCCGCAGGAACCCAAATATCAACAGGAGTTACCTCATCTGGCTTAGCCGGTACCATCCATATATTATTATTAAAAATTTTTTTCAATTCGAAGATATCCATATCTGTAAAACAAAGAGCTGCTTGTCCAGGAACGTTATTCTCTAATTCTTCTAGGTTTTTCTTTTTGGATTCGTTTTTGTATTGCTCAATTGCTCTCAATTGCAGATTTTTCTTTGACATTCTAATTATCGCTTTTTCTCGTAATAGTTTTCGCATTTCCTGAATTTGTTTATCATTCAGTTTTGCAACCTCAATTACAGATACTGTTTTATATTGATTAAATAAATCAACTAAATGAGCTACTTCATCTAATTTCCATTGAGGAATCTCTTTTTTTCCAATCATACTTTCACACCTCTATACTTTTTAAATATTGTTCATCCACTTTAATTGGTCGTCCCATCGTTGTTTTTAAGAACATCGATTTAATATTATTATACTTGTGAGGCATCTGATCAGCAATATAATTAACAACTGCTTTTGTATTCTCGAAAATTTTATCTTTTTCCATAGATTTTTTTCCGACTTTAACTTGTATTTGTGGAGATTTCTTCAATTGAATACGTATTATTTTCAAATATCTTTCTATAGCAACTTTCAGATCTTCTGGATTTGAAATAATACCATAACCACTTGGAAAAGGTTTTGGCATTTTTCCTATGGGTCCTAAGAACCTTGCAAGATATCGAGCTACATTTGGCATCATTTTGTCTTCTACAATAAAATAATCATATTTCTTTACAAACTTTTTCTTATATTTTTTCTCTTCATTATTTATTCTAACTAAACCATCATTATCAAGTGTGTCGAGACTAAACTTTTTAGCTTCTAATAAAATTTCGTCAGAAGCAATAACACATACATTTGGTGTATTGGCTGAAACAACATTGAAAGGTAATATGATTTCCTTGTCAATTCTCTGCTTTGGGTCATTTAGGTTGAGATCTTTTAAATTTATTATGAAATCAATGCTTTCATCAAATTTTCTAACTTTATCTTTCAATCCATCTTTCTTAATAACAGAATGTTCAATTGCAGCATTTAAAGACTTTTTTATCAATTTATCATCAACTTTCATATTTTATATCTCCCCCTTTATTTTATCATCATAATCTCCAGCATCAATCTTTTTTTGGATAATACGTGGATCTTCTCCCTCAACAGTGGCTCCAACTGATAAAGCTGTACCTAGCACTGTTTTAACAGCAGCTTTATATGTTTTTTCCAAAAAAGTATTTTTTTTAGCATCGACAACATTTATTACTTGGTCTAAAGTTAAATTACCAATCTTACTCTCTGATGAAGATGCACTTCCCTTCTCAGCGCCTAATTCTTTGAGAAGTAAAGACGCAGTAGAAGGAGTTTCGACAAAAATTTCGAATTGTTTTGTCTCAGGATCACACTCAATTCTTACTGGAACTGTCAATCCTCTAAATATCATAGTCTTTTCGTTAACGGCGTCGACCACATCTTTTATATATGCACCATAAAACGAATTGGTTTTAGTTTATGCCAGTGGGTCCGACGGTAGGTCCAATAGGTGGTCCACCTGATGCACTTCCACCTGTCACGAGAGCTTTTACAATAATTTTTCCTTTTTCACTCACATATTCTCACCGCAATGTCTTATAATTTTTTACTTAAAATATAGCCTAAAGGATTAGAATACAAAATTAGAAATTATGTTAACTCACTTCCATCTCGATATCATTTCTATATCGAAACCGCTTTATTTTGCGTCCTAAGTCCTTTAGAAATATACTTTAACTTAGTGATTTCTAAAATGAGTCAAGACAAATAAACTTTATGAATGCTCTTGAAATAAATTTAAAAGCGACAGCATAATCTACGCCCATGATCCAAATTATAGCGTAAATATTCATCTGATAAAATTTCCATAACTTTTTCATAATCAAGATTGGTACCATATTGGCGATTAATCTTTTCAGGTATATCTTCGATTTCCATACTTGAGGTTGAGACTAATTCAAAGATCTCTTTTTTTATTTTATCAGATATATTTTCATTCATTAATTAATTTGTATCCTTTTATCTACTAAAAATATTTTTGTTATTTTTATAAACTAATTTAAAATTTTAATTTTTGAAATAAATTATTTTTAAAAAAACAGACATTTAATCTCCTTCAATCATCTTTTCTTTAAATTTTTCCTTGTTATATATAACAATTGGTTGCCTAACGTCTACATAAAACTCGAGTTTTTTCATAATCTTGTAAATTAAACTTTGGAACTTTATACCTGCTTTATTTAATTTGCTAATAAAATCTTTCTTATATCTAAAATCTTTATTAATTAAAGTCTCTAAAATCTTTATTAATTAAGCAAAAATAAGATAATGCAGCAGCTAAATATTTTGGATGTAAAGTTTCAAGTATGGCTGGATCAAACCCATTATTTGAATTATGATTTCTGTTTCTTTCGCTCCATTTATATGTTAATTTCTACATTTTTAAAATAAATAGAATATTTTTGCTTAAAAAAAAATGTATTTTAATATATCTAATTTTTATATCATCAATTTTCCGAAAATTGACACAAATGTATATATACCATGTTAATATATTTTTTATCCAGAATTAATTCGAGGTGATTTTAAAATGAGAATGGAGAGAAAAATCGAAATTAAGTCAGATCCAAAAAGAATTTACGATATTCTTATTGATGCCGATATTATAACAAAATGGAATCCTGGTGTGAATGAAATAACAGAGAGAGAGGAAGGGAAAGAATTCTTTTTAAAACTTTCTATAGGAGATATTAGAATTGTAGATTGGGAGCCGGTTGAAAACAAAAGCGTAACTTGGCATATGAAGGATAGTGACATGAATTCTATCGGATATATTTTAGAACCTAAAGGAGATATTGTTGAGATAACATTATGGGTTGATGTGGATGATGAGAAGAAAGCAAAGGGTTGGGATAAAGTTGGTGAGCTAACTTTAAAAGCTTTAAAGAATTTTGTGGAATTCCTCGAAGAAGGAGGGAATCCTGAGGACTTTGATAAACGACAACTCTTAGTAAGTCCATAAACAACTTAATTATAGCATCCATAACTATGACACATTCATCGGTTTCAGGAACAAGATCAAGAAAAATTTAGAATCTAAACTTAAATTCAGAGTCTGATTTCAATGAAAATTCCTTTGAAAAAACAGAATAGTAAATATAACCACGAGGAATATTAAAATTTATCAAGAAATCTAAGATATAAATCCTTTAAAAAGCATGGTTTTGAGAAGAAAGTTGTATTCATTGACATTAGAATTATAATTTTACTCAAAATTTATTGATTTTAAAAATTCGATTCTTCTTGATTTTATTTTATCCATATCTTCTCCTATCCACATCATATGACCACCATGTGTCACCAATAGCTCAAAATCTTTGAGATTGGTTTTGAGATATTCAGCATTTAACCATTTAACATCATTATCTTCTTTACTATAGACTAATAAGGATTTTACATTAATATTATCAACTGGAATTTTCTCGATTGATGTTAAGAG
>JBHLJZ010000061.1:0-21682 GCA_048887165.1 Candidatus Hodarchaeota archaeon
CTATCGATGGCAAGTCGGAACTTAGGAATTGCCAAAACCCTTATTGAAAAATTAGGATATTATTAAATTATAATCTCTAATATACCTCAAGTAAAAAACGAATAGTTTTATAAGTTCAGAAGTCAGATTTTTTAATTACTAATTACAATTATGATTAATTATGAAACTTGATATTCAACTTTTAAAACAACTTGAGAAATATATTGATACAACTAATCCCGAGGGTGGGAAAGTACCAATAAAGATTCTGGGATATGGAGAAATTAGTTTGGTCTTCGAAATGTTAACAGATCCAGAACACTTGGCCTATAAAAGAATCCCAATTTTTGATACTGAAGAACAAGTCAGGAGACACATTTGGGCATATAATGAGTATAATAGGATCCTTAAAGAAGATGTTGGCTTAAATCTTCCTAATTATGATATTGCTTGGTTTTATGATGATAATGGCAATATACAATTTTATTGTGTTCAAGAAAAAATACCCTCAGAATCAGTTGGAAATAAAGTTATTCATGAACTTCCCAACAAAGATATTCGAACTCTTATTTTGCTTGCGATGCGAGAAATGAAAAAAGTATGGTCTTTTAGTAAAAATAATAAAAAAATTGATCTGGGATTAGACGGTCAGATATCAAACTTTGCAGTAATTAGTTATAATCCAAATAATCCAACGGTTGACTTAGATACAAAATTATATTATTTAGACACTAGTACACCGATGTTTAGAATTTATGGTGCTGAAGCAATGCAAGCAGAGTTATTTTTAAAAAGTGCCCCTTCCTTTTTAAGATGGCTATTAAAAGCTCTTTTCCTTGAAGAAACTGTCGGTAGATATTATGATTGGAGAAAAGTAACTATTGATTTAGTAGCTAATTTCTTTAAAGAACAAAAACCTGAATTAATTCCAGGATTAATAAAACTTGTTAATAACTTTTTTGAAAAGGAAGCTGGTGATTTTGAAATAGAGCCTGTAACATTTGAAGAAGTTCAGAAATATTATAAAAGTGATGCAAATATGTGGGCTATATTTCAAAGTGTAAGGAAATTTGATAGATATCTTAAAACAAAAGTATTTAAAAAAAAATATGCCTTTTATCTTCCCGGGAAAATTGAGCGTTAATTATGACTTATAAGCCGAAATTATATCTTACTTCTAATGTTTTTACTCCTGAAGAACTTGGTTCCAATGAAAAAATCAATCAAGAAATTAGAAAACAGATTAAGTTTCTCTGGAAAAGACTGAAGGAGATTTCATATTTAAAGACATTTAAGGGAAGATTTCCTAATGAAACTGATATTGAAGAAGAAGTAAAAGATTATAATCCTGATATTATTGGATGTCATTTAAGCCATTTCATTTCTAAAGATATTTTAAAAGAAAGTAATGTATTTGCTATTTCTACTTCCACAGCAGGATATAATCATATTCAAAGACCTGAAAAAGACAATATTATAATTACTCATACTCCTGGCGTTCTCCATGAAACTGTAGCAGATTATACTATAGCATTAATACTAGCTAATTTAAGAGATATCGTTGATCTTCATAATTATGTTTGGGATGGAAAATGGGACCAAAAAGACACATGGGATTTAGATCAAAATTTATCTTCAATTATTAAGAACAAAATCCTTGGCATTGTTGGAATGGGGGAGATTGGATCGGAATTAGTAAAAAGACTTTATCCTTGGAATATTAAAATATATTATTATGATATAATGAGACGCAATGATATTGAAAAAAAATATCCTAATCTCAAGTATAAGGAAAATTTAGAAACATTGATCCAAGAATCAGACATTATTAGCTTGCATATTCCGTTAAATGAATCTACTAAAAATTTAATTAATAAAAATTTTTTAAAATTTATGAAAAAAGATTCACTGTTAATAAATACAGCGAGAGGTGGCATTTTAAATTTAGATGATCTTCTAAACATGCTAGAAAATAATGAAATTCAGATTAATTTCTCATTTGATGTTTTCCCTAATGAACCTATTGATCCCAAGACTCTTATGAGATTTAAAAAAATTAAAGAACTACACCCAAATATTAGAATGATCCTCATGCCTCATAATGCTTCTGCTGACGCTGACACCAGGGGAAAAATGGATGTATTATTTTTGCAAGATCTCATTAAAATAATCGAATCTTCAAATATAGAAGATTTAAAAAATGTGAATATCATACCAGAACATAGAAAAATTCTGAAAGAAAAAGATTGGAAAATACAAGACTATTGGAAAAATAAAAATTAAGGATTTTTAACAATGTTAAGATCATTTATCGCAATAGAATTAAATGATGAAGAAACTATTAAAAAAATTGAAGAGTTTTCCGCTCGACTTAAACAGAACCAATCAAAGCTTAAACTAGTTGAGCCTAAGAATCTTCATCTTACTGTTAAATTTTTGGGAGATATACCAGAATCTTTAGCTCCAAAAATCTACAAATTAATTCAAGACGATATAAATAACAAAGTATTCCAAGGAAAGACATATGATTATGTTTTGAAGGGAGCTGGTCAATTTAATAAATTTTCTGTTATTTGGATAAAATTAATTGGAGAATTGAATCTCTTACAAAAAGTTAAAGATATAACAGAAAAAACTTTGAACGATAACCTGAAGATTGAACTTGATAAAAGAACAACATTTAAACCTCATTTAACAATAGGGAGATTGAAAAAGAATAAAATTAACTACAAGACTTTTAATACGTTTAAAAATTTAATAAATGAAAGTAAGAATTTAGAATTTGGATTATTCAAAATTAATCAAATTAAATTAAAGAAGTCTGTATTAACTCCAAGAGGTCCTATTTATTCTGATTTGGTTTATTAAATGATAAAAAAACCGATTAAGGCTATAATCTGGGACTTAGATGGAACACTTATCCATTTTAAAATTAATTCTATAAAAGCAAGAAAGGTTGCTATTAATATTTTAAAAAAATATGATGTTCCTAAAAATTCACTTTCAATAGAAAAACCAATACTAGAAAATGTAAAGATAGCTCGAGAACTCTTTAAAAGTAATGGTCTCTCTTCTCAACAAATTGAAAACATTATAAAAAAGGTTAATGAATCCATTATCAAAATTGAATATCAAGCTGCGATTAAAGCGTCATTAATAGAGGGGATAGACGAGGTACTTGAATTTGCTAAAAAACAAAATTTAAAACAAGCGATTTTTACTTACAATACTTATAATAATGCAAAAATATCTCTTGAAACAGCAGGAATTGATCATTATTTTGAAATAATTGTAGGAAGGGATAATATTAAAAATTTAAAGCCTCATCCTGATCATATAAATTACATCTGTCAAAAATTGGGTGTTATTCCAGACGATATTATAGTTATCGGTGACACAGGAAGAGACATAGAAGCCGCTCTCAATGTTGGAGCTTACTCAATTGCGATAAATACAATAATTCCAAACTTTATTAAAAGAGATACTTTTCATAAAGCGAATATATTACTTAATCCTGATGAAATTCCGCTCAAATTAATAGAAACAATTAAAGATCTATTATGAATAAATTAAAAAAATTATAAATATTATTCAAACTATTAGTGATATAATTTTATTCTATAAATCATATCAAGAATCATTAAAGAAGGTTTAATCTTTTATAATGGGTAGAATTGAATTTGATTTGGACGTTTTAAAACCACATCAGCCTACTAACTTTGAGTTAGCAAGAGCTTTAGAGGCTATAAAAGGAGTTACATTCATTCAGATAAAAACAGATGAAATAGATCAGAGGACCACGTCGGTTTTTGTGACAATAAAAGGTACAGATGAGTTAGACCTCGAGACTATAAAAGAAACTTTGGAGGACATGAATTGCGCGTTACATAGTGTAGATAGAGTTCAAATAGATAAAAGAACTTGAAAAATTTTTATTTTTTATTTTTATATTAACTACAGAACTGCGCTAATTAAATAATATGTCTGTTCAAAATGAACCAAAAGTAATAAAAGTACTCCAAGAAAGTGGAGAAATCAATGATGAATTAGATTATGCATTAATGAATTATCTCCTTAAAAATAGGGGTGGGGGCTATACCGCCTGTCAACCAAAACTCGTTGAACTTGAGACAGGTAAAAAAGCTATCAAGATGGATATTGATAGTACATTTGTAGATAAGAATAATGCTTTTATGGGACTTGGAATCGTTGGAAAAATGTATGTTGACGTAGATACTCTACAAGTTATATATTGTACTCCTTTAGAATTATTAGAACAGAATATTGAGAAACTTAAGAAAGCTGGTATTCAACCTCAACCAAGACCTCGAGGAAAATATTAAGTAACTTTTTTCTTGTTTTTATTAATTTTTAATAGAGCGGATCATTCTTTCAATTAGGGTTTAAAATGTCTGATAATGAGAGTAATATAAAGCATTTAATACGAGAATATTTACTAGAAGAAGGTCTTTTAAGACAAAAGATACCAGATAATAATAAACTAGAATTTGGTTTCCAATTTATATTCCCTCCTGGTCCAATTGCACAAAAAATGGTAGCAATTCAACCTAAAAATAAAGATTTAATAATTGTTTCAAATCCAATTCAAATTGCTCCTCAGCATATAGAAGCATTGAATTCATTGGAAGAACAAAAAAAAATTCAATTTTTCATGGATTTAAGAAAATTTTTTTTATTAAGAGATGTATTTTTCAGAATAGACAATAAAAATTACAGATTTGAAATAAGTGATCAAATATTTTTGAAAGCAGATGGTACAATTTCTAAAAATTCTTTTTATAAAAGTATACGTAAAGTATTTACTTGTTCAGCGTATTCCAATATGATTTTAACAGAATATTGCTTTGGAAAAATTAAACCTGATGATTTTTCTAAAGATAAAGATTTTACTTCTGGTTTTTCTATATATACGTAGGTATTAATATTATTGAATGGTGAGACGAGGAATTTTTAAAAAGTGGCTCAGAGCTCTGGGGAAACTAGAATATGTCCAAGGAAAAACGAGACCAAAGGTAGAATGCATTTTGTGTTCTGTGCGAAATAATGATGAAAGAGTTGTTACTTTAAAAATTTATGAGGATGACTTAATTTTTATTTCCTTAAACATATACCCTTATAATCCGGGGCATTTAATGGTTGTTCCAAATCGACATCTTATCAATCTCACAGATTTAACAAAAAAAGAATCAATCCATATAATGAGAACAATGCAAGGCCTACAGATGCTATTAGATGATCTATATAGCCCTAAGGGATATAATATTGGTGTTAATCAAGGAAAGATTGCAGGTGGGAGCATTGAGCATTTACATTTCCATATTGTGCCTCGATTTGGGTCTGAATTGGGATATATTGATATAATAGGCAAAACTAGAGTTATTCCAGAAGGATTAGAATCAGTTAAAGAAAAATTAGAAAAAAGTATCAAGAAATATTTAAATATGGGTTTCTTTGAAGATTTTAAATAAAATTAAAAAGAAAAAAAAACCAATTATTTTTAAAATTTAAAACTAACTATCTTGTAGCATTTCGAATATCAGCAGCAGTAACTCTCTTTCGCTTGTCTGCTTTGCAAATCTTTATAGCATCTTTAGTTGCATCTGCAGCACTCTTTTCGAGAAAACCAATTAATTTATCTAATGCCTCAGCAGCAACAAGATCAGCGCCTTCCTTTTTCATTAATCTTCGAATTGGTGCTTTAGCAATATAGGTTTCAGCCTTTTTCTTTGGTGCAGGTTTCTTTTTAGCCATTTTTTATTCCTCCACTAAACTTATGTGATTTTTTATCGATTTTATTTTAAATTTATTTAATAATAACTACGAATTTCTATTATATAAATGTTATGTTTCGAAATCCCACTTTAAGGACATTTCATGGATAGAAATTTTTAGATCTGCAATGTGCTAAAAATAATATGTCCGACAAAATCTCGTTATTAAAATAAATTTTTACTTTTTATTAAATAGGAAATAAATTTTTTTCGACTGTTAAATTTTACTAAAAAATAGTTTCAATAAGGATTTTCAATCTTTAACTAGTTAATTAAAATCCTTATTAAATTTTTAACATAATCCAATAATCTGAATTTTAAAAGTTCTCCATAATTTTTCATTTGATTTTAACTCTTTCTATTTTCTATAATAGGAAAGTTAGTTTTTAATATTATGAATCAATTTACTGTAAGGGAAAATAAGGTTAATTCTAAAGGTTCTTAACAATATTACTATTACAAACAACTAAATTGGTAGGACTAAATCATAATTTTTAAATATAAGAAATAACATTGAGGTTTTGAACTAATTCCCATAGATTCAAAGATTATTTTTGAAAAATAAAAATTAAAATAGTAGATTAAAGATTTAATTTATATTGAAAAAAAAGGATTTGATTTGGTAATTGACTTTAAGCCATAATTCTAAGAAGATTGATGAATCTGACATTGAACAAGCTCTCCAAACTCTAGGATTCACGAAAAATGATTCAAAAGTTCTGTTAACCCTTGCAAAGTACAAAATTTTAAGCCCTGCGGATATTGCTAGATTCTCGGGTGTTGATCGTGCGCGTGTTTATGATAGTTTAAATAGATTAATTGAAAAAGGATTCATTCAAAAAGAACCAGTTAAAAGAGGAGCAAATTATCAGATAATTCCAATTGAGAGAATTTTTAGGTCAATTCGGGAAGAGTATAAACAAAAAATTGATGAAACGAAATTAATTGAAAAAACTATTAATGAATTAGAGATTGATCAAGAAGAGACAGAACCGCGAGTTTGGTCAATAAGTTCAAGGGATAAGATAAGGAAAAAAATAAAAGAGTTAATAAGTAGTGCTGAACAACGTATCTTTTTCATAATCACTCCAGATTTACTAATGGAAGAATTAGGAGGTTATGAATGGATTTTAAAAGAATTATGGAATAAGAAATTTTCAAGTGATATTCAAATTATAATTGCCTTAAAATATTTTGATTTATTAAAAGAAGAAATTAAAAAATTATTGAAGATCTCCGTAATTATTCACTCTATTGAGGGTGATAGTGTTATTCCTTTTGGTTTATTAATAGCTGATGACGATTTTCTACTTACTACCTTAGATCAAGTAAAGGAAGCTCCTGAATATACTTCTGGATTATGGCTTGAAAATGGAAAAAAAAAACAGATTTTGGGTTATGAACATTTATTTAAGCACTTCATTAGTTCAGAGTGCAAAGAAATAAAATTAACAACAAAAAAATTACCAGTACCAACATAATAGTTAAAGAAATTTAAAAGAATTAAATTTAAATGGATAATGATAAATACTTATATAATAATTATAGGGGGATAAAAAAAAGGAGGGGTTTGGTATATCATACAGAGGAAAAGTAATACTTTGCGGGGATCCTCAGGTTGGAAAGACCAGCTTATTAGCTCAGTATGTAGATGGAAAATTTAGTGAAGAATATCATCAAACAATAGGAGCTAATTTTCTAATAAAAGAAATTGACTTAAGCGAAATAATTGATAAATTAGAAATTTCAAATTTAGAACTAAAAAAAGATATTAAGGAAAAGGGTTTTAAGCTTTATTTTTGGGATATAGGGGGCCAAACAGACAAGCTTTTTGCTAATGAATATTATTTCATTCAAGCTGTAGGCGCAATGATTGTTTTCAATTTAAACGATTATTCTTCATTCAACAACTTAGATTTTTGGATTTCAAAATTAAATGAGTTGAGTGGAGAAGTTCCTTATATTATTGTTGGAAATAAAACTGATTTACAAAGAGAGGTTACAAAAGATTTAATTGAACAAAAAGTAAATGAATTGGGTGTTTCTTATTTCGAAACTTCAGCAAAATTGAATGAAAATGTAGATAACGCCTTTGAAAGCTTATCTGTTCAGATTTTGAATAAATTAAAGTAATAATAAGATAATCTTAAAATCTTAATTAACATATCCTTTTATAATGAGTATATTACTTATTCCTATAGCTCCTTTATCAAGAACTAAATCTCGTCTGAGAGATTGTTTTTCAAAAGAACAACTTAAGGAGTTAACAATTGCTATGTTCAAGGATCTAGCAACCACATTGTTAAAAGTGAAACTTTTTGACGAGAAAGTAGTATATTGTAATACATCGGAGATTCTTGAAATTGCAGAAGAATACAACTTAGCAAGTATAAAAGAAAAACTTACAAAACCAAGAAAATCTTTTGATGAAGTTATTAGTGATTTAAATAATATCGCTTTAAAAAAATATAATGCAAGTAAAACACTCTTTACATTTCTTGATATTATTTTAATCTCTGCGCATAATTTTAACGAAATATATTCACTTTTAAAAAAAAATCAACTTGTTATATGTCCAGCAATTCATTCTGCGGGTATTTCAATACTTGGTAGAAAACCACCGAATATTATTTCAACCTATTTTTCCAAACCAGATACCCCTTCTTTAGTTGCCTTATTGAATGAAGCTAATAAAAGGAATCTAAAATTAGCTATTTATGATTCATTTCGAGCAGGTTTTGATATTGATATAAAACAAGATTTAGTATTAGCGTATGAATATCTAAAAATCTTTAAATTGACTCATACCGAAACGTACAAATACTTGAGAAATAATTTAAAGTTATCCTTACATAAAAAAAGTGTAGAAGATAATCGAGATCTTGAAATCAAACAAATTAGATAGAATCTTTAATTAAAAAGAAAACGTTATATTGAGTTTAAGCTGTTCATTTAAAACATCACCAACCATTTTTTGAAAATCTTCTCTCTCATCTTTTAAAGTAGCTAAATACCTTAAGTAATCTTTATTTTTCCTTTCTAAGTCATTTTGAAGATGTTCTAATTTTACAGCATTGGAAGAGATCTCATTCTTTAATTCATCTAGTTGGGATGCCAATCCTCTTTCTTTAATTTTATCTTGCAGTTCCTGTATTTCGGCCTCAATTTCCTTAAGATTGGTGATATCATCAAAGATAGTCTTTTGATCAAAGATAGCATTTATTTGTTCAATTGTTTTATCCCTAGTCTCAGATTTGAGGTTTAACTTATTTTCTTCTAGAACATGCCGTAATTGGACTAATAAAGCAGAAAAATTTGGTAAATCATTCTTCTCATTACTTAATGTATAAATTGAATTCTTTAAGAATTCTCTAATATAATTCAAATCAACATTTGCGATATGGAATGTCTCTTTTTCTAATTCAAATTTTAGCTTTTTTAATGCTTTTTTAAAACCTAATTGTTCATTAATTTTCATACGTAATTTAAATAACTCATCTTTTTTTCCTTCTAATTCTTTGAATAAATTGTCTCTCTCTAAATCAATCATTTTTTTATTAAGTGTCTCTTGTATTTCTTTTCTTTCTTCTAACTGCTTCTCAAAATCATCAAGATCAATTTTAGCTTTTTCAATATTATCTTTTAGTGAGAAAAATTTTGGTAATTTCTTTAATAAATATTCTGCATCTCTAAGTTCAATATACTTTTTTCTTAAAAATTCATCTAATATTTTTTGATTCTTTCCAAGCTTACGTGTTATATAATTAAGGGTTTTAATTTGCGGTTGAACTTCCTTTTGAAATTTCGGTAGTGATTTTCGGGCGATCTCACTGATGTTTGTAAACAATTTTTTTATAGAATTTAATAGGCTATTAATATTATCATAATTAATTTCCTCTTCAGGAATTTCAATCTCATTAATTTCCTTTCTTATCCTGTCAGAAAAAAAATGTAATGAACGTAAAGATTTCTCATCTATTTTTTCTTCTCCTACCTGTAAAAAATCATCCATACATACCTTAATTTCAACTAAATTTTCTCTTATGTTTAATATCAATTTATTAACTGCTTTTTTAATTTTAATAAATTGAGAATTAAGATTATTTTTATAAAATTTTTCGAATTCGTCTAATTCAACTTCAATCATTTCTAATCTTAAGTTATATTTATTGATTTAATAATTTTTTTCCATTCATATATTTTTGAAGTACTTTAGGAACAGAAACAGTATGATCTTCATTTTGATAGTTTTCTAAAATGCAACATATCGTACGTTCAGTTGCTATAGCTGTTGCATTTAAAGTATGTAGAATCTTTTTTTCGTCTTTTGAACCAACCTTACCCATTCTTATTTTTAACTTTCTCGCTTGATAATCTAAACAATTACTACATGATACTAATTCTCGATATGTTTTTGATGCAGGAAACCAGGCTTCTAAGTCATACTTTTTAGCAGCATTATCATTCAATTCTTTAGAGGCTACATTTGTAATCCTATAAGGGATATTTAATTCCTTATAAAGCTCCTCAGCATTTGATATTAGTTCTTCATGATGTTTCCATGATTCTTCAGGTTTGCAGAAAATAAATTGCTCCACTTTTTCAAACCGATGGACTCTAAAAATCCCTAACGTATCTTTACCATGGGATCCCGCTTCTCTTCTAAAGCATGAAGAAATTCCTGCATACTTGATTGGTAATCTTTCTGGTTCGATAATTTCATCATAATGATATGCTGCTATTGTTTGCTCAGAAGTAGCAATCATATAAAGATCTTCATCCTGGATTTTGTATAATTGTTCCTCAAAATCTGCTAATTCTGCTGCTGCTTTCATTACTTCATATTTAGTGAAGAAGGGTGTCCACATAGGAATATAATTTTTACTTTCAAGTTTATCTAGGGCAAATTTTAATAGTGCTAAATTAAGTAAAACCAAATCTCCTTTTAAATAGTAAAATCTTGACCCTACTACTTCTGAAGCTTTTTTAGTGTCTGCACCATCAATCGAGGAGATTAAATCAACATGAGATAGTGGTTTAAAATTGAATTTCGGTATTTCACCGACAATTTTTATAATTTCATTGTCATTTTCAGTTTCACCTATAGGAACAGAATCGTGCAAAAGGTTTCCTACAAGATATCGATATTTTTCTCGTTGTTCAAGGTAATCTAATTGCTTGTTCTCGAATTCATCTATTTTTTCTTTAACTATTTTAGATTTTTTAATAATTTCTTCAGCTTTCTTATCTTCTCCTTTTTTCCTAAATTCTCCAATTAAAGCAGAGAGATCATTTCTTTGCTTTCTTAAATCTTGAAGAGTTTGTAAAACATCTCGCCATTTGATATCATATTCTAAAACCTTTTCTACATTAATAGGATCCTTAAATCTTTTTTTTTCTGAATCAATAATTTTTTCAATATTATTTCGAAATAACTCTATATCAAGCAAAATAACACTCCTTAGACGCAATATAGATTTTTATTATTCATGCTGAATCCTTTCAGCTAGAGTGGAACGAGCAAAAGCTGTTTTTATCTTAGTTTTATCATAACCTACGATATCAATAATTTTCATTATTTTGATTCTTCTGGCTTTACCTTTTAAGCCTTCCTCAAGCATAAATTGCTTTGCGAATTCCTCTTTCTTATTCTCTTCAGATTCAGACATTATTTTAAAAATATTCTTGGTAATAAAAAAATTTAATCAGAAATTTTACTTTCGTAGAGGACCCAATTGCTTTATCTCATTAGTGAATTCAGTGATTACCTCAGCAAATCTTTTTCCTTCTGAAGCACTTACCCATTCTAATCTAACGCGTTTTTCATTAACGCCTAACTGCTTTATAATTATGTTATATAATCGTTCAAAACGTTCTCTTGTATATTCATTTCCAGAGATGTAATGACAATCACCAATATGACAACCGCTAATAAGGACACCATCAGCTCCGTTTCTTAAAGCTTTTAAGACAAAAGAAGGATCCACTCTTCCAGAACACATAACTCTTATAATTCTGATGTTTGGTGGATATTGAAATCTTGAAACTCCCGCTAAATCCGCACCAGCATAGCTGCACCAATTACAACAAAAAACTAAAATATCTGGTTCAAAAGCTATCTTCTCTGGTTTTGATACCACTTTAGCCATTTTATAATTCCTCTAATGATTTAGTTTTTTCTAATAGATACGAATCTATCATCACACTTATTTGATCAAAGTCATAATGCTTCACAGAAATTGCACCAACTGGACACGTGGCAGCACATGTCCCACAGCCTTTACATAATGCCGAATTAATAAATGATTGCTTTATATTCAAATTTAATTCTTCAAAGTTCATTGTAGTATCCAAAAGCTCAATAGCATTATACGGACAAGTTTCTACACATTTTCCACAGCCAATACATTTATCTGGATTAACCTCTGAGATTAAACCAGAAGTTTTAATCTCTTTTGAGCTTAAAAATCGACTCGCTCTACCAGCGGCTCCATTCGCTTGTGCAATAGTATCTTGAATATTTTTTGGCCATTGAGCGCATCCACATAAGAATATTCCATCAGTAGCAAAATCTAAAGGTCTCAATTTAACATGTGCTTCTAAGAAAAAACCATTTTTATCTAATGGCACTTTTAACATTTTCGCTAATTCATCCAAATTATCCGCAGGAATCATTGGGGTTGCTAATATTATCAGATCTGTTTGAAATTCTATTTCCTCTTGAAGATTCGTATCAAATACCTTTATTTGGTATGCAGCTCCTTTCTTTTTAATAATTTCTGGTAGGCAATTTAAATCATATCTCAAGAACATCGCGTCTTTTCTTCTTTCACGATAATATTCTTCAAATTCCTTCTTTGCCATCTGGAGATCTCTATATAAAACGGTTATTTCAAGTTCAGGTTTTAAATCTTTAAGGATGCTAACATTTTTAATCGCGGTCGCACAACAAACGTTTGAGCAATATGTAATACCCTCATTCTGTCTCGAATTAACGCATAAAATGGTAGTTATGCGATTAACATTTTCTAACCACGATTTATTTTGATCTTTTAATTTTTGTTCTAGTTCTAGTTGAGTAATGATAGTTTGATTTTTACCATCATATTGGAATAATCCCTTTGGTTTTAATTCCTTACCCCCAGTAGCAACAATTATAGTACCAACTTTTAAATCATGAATTACTTTTTCTTTATCCTTTAGAGAAATATCATAATTTCCTATATATCCCTTAATTTTTTCAATTTTAGACTCTATGAATAGTCTAATATTTTTATTTCTCTCAACTTTTTCAACAATTTGATTTAAAAAGTCCGATCCTTTTTCTTGAATTGGTAATAAAACATTAAGATTATTTAAAATACCTCCTAGTCTATTCTCTTTTTCTATAAGATACGTTTCAAATCCTTGTTCTGCGATATTTAACGCAGCAGTCATTCCTGCAACCCCACCACCAATAATTAATGCTGAAGGAGTTATCTTAAGGGTTTCTTCTTTCTGGGGTTTTAATAATCTTGCTTTCGCTACAGCCATTTTTATAAGATCTATAGATTTTTCAGTTGCTGCTTCTTTTTCTGTCATATGAACCCAAGAACACTGATCTCGAATATTAACCATTTCAAAAAGATATTTGTTTAATCCTGCTTCTTGACAAGTGACTTGAAACAAGGCTTCATGTGTTCTCGGAGTACAAGATGCTACAATAAACCTATTTAAATTATTTTCTTTAATAACTTCCTTTATTCTTTCTTGCGAGTCACTCGAACATGAATATAAATTTGCTTCACAATGAACTACGTTTGGTAATTTTTTTATTTCTTCAACTACATCTGGTACTTCCACATATTTTCCAATATTAATCCCACAATGACAAATTAAAACTCCAATTCTCGGTTCTTCAGAAATTTTAACTTCTTTTTCTGGTTCATCAAATTCTTTTTCTTTTATCAAGCTGAATTTAACTGAATTTAATAATGTTGCAACCTGTGAAGCTACACCGCTTGCATCTGCTACTGTTTCGGGTATGTCCATTGGTCCTTGGCAAAAACCGCATAAGAAAATACCCTCTTTTGTAGATTGTAATTTATTAAAGTAAGAATGCTCTAAGAAAAAATTATATTTATCAAGTTCAATCCCAATAATGTCTGCTAATTCCTTTGTACCTCTTGAGGGTACTAAGGGCGATGCTAATACTACTAAATTCGCTTTAAAATCCTTAAACTCTCCAGTTTTTAAATCTTCATAACGTATAACTAAATCTTTGGTCTCTGGATCTTCTACAATTTGACTAATCTTTGTTTGAAAATATTTCACTCCATACTCTTCTTGAGCCCTCTGAGTGAACTCATAAAAATTTTTCCCATAAGCTCTAATATCGTGTCTAAACACATAACATTTTGATTTCTCGGAATGCTCTTTTGTAATGATCGCTTCTTTTGCTGTATACATGCAACATACACTAGAACAATATGGTACGTTCTCATGTAAATCTCTTGAACCTGCACATTGTATGAAAGCTATTCTTTCAGGTTCTTCATAATCACTTGGTCGTAAGACATGACCACCAAAAGGTCCTGAAGCACATAATATTCTTTCATATTCAAGAGCGCTTACCACATTCTCAAATTGATATCCCCATCTTAAAGATAACTTCTCAGCAGGCATATCAAATCCAGTAGCTACAACTATAGCTCCAACTTTAATTTTTATCTCTTTTGCTTCTTGGTTATAATCTATAGCATCCGCTTTACAAACTTTTTCACAAACTCCACATACTTCTCTTGTTAATTTTAAGCATAATTCTGGGTCTATTAAATATACTGGAGGGACAGCCTGAGGGAACGGGATATAAATTGATTTTCTTTTGCCTAAACCCATATCAAAAAGATTGGGAACTTCAATTTTAGGACATTTAGTAGAACAATCACCACATCCTTTACACTTTGTTTCATCAATATAACGTGGTTTCTTTATAATTGTAGCACTAAAATCTCCCAGCGTTCCAGTAATATCTTTAACTTCATGATAAGTTAATAATTCAATATTAGGATTTCTAAAAACCTCAACCATTTTAGGCGCGAGTATACATAAGCTACAATCATTTGTAGGGAATGTTTTATCTAGTTGAGCCATTCTACCCCCAATAGAAGGTGTTCTTTCAACTAAATATACTTTGAAACCTAATTCTGTTAAATCTAAAGAAGTTTGGATTCCTGCAATACCTCCGCCAATAACTAACACAGATCCTTCCATTATGATTTGATTTCTCCATTATTTTTTGAATCAATTACATGAATTAAATTAACTAAGAACTCAGAAAAATCCTTAATTTCTATTGAAGAGAATTCATCATAATCCTTTTGGAGACATGAGAGATGCATTATACATTTTGGACATGATGTAACTAAAGTTGTACCCGCTTGTTTCGCTTCTAAAAGGCGACTATATCTTAAGGCTTTAGATCGAGCATTACAATTCATCCATGAGCTAATACCACAACAAAGTGCATTTTCTCTATTATGTATCATTTCTTTAAATGTATAACCTTTTCCTTCTAAAATATTAAATATGTCTCTTACTTTTTCCAACATATTATTAGATTTTGGCAAAAATCTACTCAATCGACAAGGATCATGGTAAGTAAACTGAATGCTGACGTCACTTTCACCTAGAGATTTTAATTCAATCTTGCCTTGTTTCAATTTTTCATATATATATTCAATTATGTGTTTCACTTCGAATTTCTTGTTAAAATCTTCAAAAAGTTTTGGATATTCAACTTTAAAAGTCCTATATCCTTCTGCACAGGATGTAATAATTGTTGAAACTCCAGATTTTTCAAATAAATCATAATTTTTCTTTGCTAATTTGATAAAAGCCTCAAAATTTCCTAATCCCCAGTATAAATCGTGTCCACAACAGACTTCATCTTTAAGAACAACAATTGGTTGATTTTCGATTTGACATAATATCTTCAGTGAGCTTAAAGGAATAGGATCCACTTCCTGAAATTCAAACTTAAAATATGGCATACAACCTACAAAATATAGAATATTCCCCTTATCAGAAATTTTACATTCTTTTGGTATCCACTCAAGATTTTTTTTCGGTTGGACAAATGGTTCGCTCAATATTTCTGATATGGTAGTATAGACACCTTTATGTGCAACAAATTCTTCAGGATTTTGCTTATTATAGTTTATCATTTTGTATCTTGCATTTCTAACAATATCAGCAAAATTTATATCTTCTGGGCAATTTTGAAGGCAACTATTGCAAGTTAAACAATCCCATAGTACTCCACTACTGATTACTTTATCTTCAGATCCTTCTAATATTCGTTGAATAATTATGCTAGGTATAAAACTTTGAACTTTGCTAAGCTGACATACACCACTACATCGAACACATTGATAACATTTACTTAATAATTTTCTTAAATTTGGCTCGTAAATTTTGTTCAAATAGAGCTCCATATCCTTGACAGATTGCTTAATATTATCCTTTTTTTCGATTTCGGTAATAAACTTCACTAAAATGTGGTAATTTTTAACTTAAGTTTTATTGAATGACTTTGATTAAGAAAAAAAGGGAATGAATTTATTTTTTCTGATTAGTTTTAATATTGATAATTCTGTTTGAAAATGAAGATAAAAAGCACAGATTTTTATGAAAAATTATAGTAACATGCTCGCTTTGATACGTTTTTAGATTTTTTTTTAAAATATTTTTGTTGTATTATTAAATTAAGTAAGTTTGATAATAAGGAATTTATAATCATTATATTGCTAATGCTTATTTAAGATTAGATTATGTAACCTAATCAGAAAGAATAAATTATTTCATTTTTTTACTTAATCATTATATTTAATTATTTTTTAAATTTGGAACCAAATAAATTATGGTGGTAGATAACAAGGGTGCTTTAAATGTCTGATAATCAGACCATTAGTAGAATTGGTGTTTATATATGCAGGTGAGGAGTTAATATTGGAGCGACTGTAGATTGCGATGCTGTAAAAAATGCTGTTGAACATCTGCCAAATATCGTAATTGCTAGAGTAAATGACTTTACTTGTAGTGATCCTGGACAAAAAATTATTAAAAATGATATCTTGGAATTAAATTTGAATCGTGTTGTTGTTGCAGCATGTACTCCGAAAATACATGAACCTACTTATCGAGCTGTCTTAGTTGAAGCAGGGTTAAGTCCTTATTTTTTCCAGATGGTTAATTTGCGTGAACATTGTTCATTTGTACACGGAGATAATAAAAAAAATGCCACTGAAAAAGCTATTAGACTAGTTATGGCTGGTATAAATCGTGCTCGTGAATTAGAGAACATCCCTCGAAAAAGTATCCCAGTAAAAAGAGCAGCTTTAGTAATTGGTGCTGGAATTGCTGGTATGAATGCTGCTTTGGATTTAGCTAACCAAGGAATAAATGTAAATTTGGTAGAAAAAGAACCAACTATTGGTGGAAAAATGGCACAATTAGATAGGATTTATCCAACTGATGATTGTGGAATATGAGTACTAGCACCAATAATGGTAAATACTTCGAAACAACCAAATATAAATTTATACACATATAGCGATATTATCGAATTTAGTGGAATTCCTGGTAATTATAAAGTTAAAATTAGAAAAAATCCTCGTTATATCGATGAAAAGAAATGCACTGGCTGTGGATTATGTACAACTAAATGTCCTATAAAAGTACCTGATGAATTTAATAGAGGAATTGGCGATAGGGGCGCAGTATATATTCCGTTCCCTCAAGCTGTGCCAAAATATGCTGTTATTGATAAAACTGTTTGTATAGATTGTAAAAATTGCCAAAGAGTTTGTCCAGCCGAAGCGGTTGATTTTGAACAAGAACCAGAATATATTGATATTGATGTGGGAGCTGTAATAGTCGCTACAGGATATGATGAATATCCAATTATGGATACTAATGAGTATCATTATGGACTATTTTCTGATGTTATTACACAATTAGAACTTGAACGGATGCTGAGTCCTATTGGTCCAACTGATGGTCATATATATAGAATTTCTAATGGAGAAATCCCAAAAACACTTGTAATGATTCAGTGTGTAGGTTCAAGATCTGTAAAAGAACTTCCCTATTGTTCTGGAGTGTGTTGCAGTGTAGCTCTTAAAAATGCACAATTGTTAAAGCAAGAATATCCCGATATGGATGTAATTATATTTTACATCGATATTAGAACAACAGATAAAGGAAACGAAGAATATTATAGAAAAATAAGAGATTCAGGGATTCGGATGATTAGGGGAAAAGTAGGAGAAATACTAGAAGATCCTGAAACTAAAAAGTTAAAAATCCGGGCATTTTCATCATTAACAGGCGATATGATTAAACTTAATGCTGATTTAGTTGTATTATCAACAGGTATGGTACCTTCAAAAGGAACAATTGAAATTATAGATATAATGGGTTTAGGAAAGGGTCCAAATGGATTCTTAACTGAAATCCACGGATGTCTAAGCCCTCAAGAAACAAAGAATATGGGAATCTACATTTGTGGGGCTGCAGCAGGACCAAAAAACATACCCTATTCTGTATCAACAGCCTTAGCAGCAGCAAGTAAGGCTGCAACTCTGCTTTCTCACGATACAATAAATCAAGAATTAATCATAGCAGAAGTAGAAGAAGAACTATGTATGGGATGTCATAGATGTGAAAAAGTTTGTAATTATAATGCTATAAAAGTAGGTGAAAACAATATTGCAACTGTAGATGACCTAAAATGTAAAGGCTGCGGTGTTTGTATTACATCTTGTCCCGCGAGGGCGATAGATCTGAAATATTATAGAGACAAACAATTCATCGAAGAAATTAAAGGACTCGTTAGTTCTGAAATTAAATTCATTCAAGAAACACAAAAGATTGAAGAAAATTAAATAAATTAGAGGATTATTCTTATGGTTGAAATACAAAACAAAATTTATAGAAAAGTTATAGCTTTTGGATGTGAGAAATGAGGTTATTCTGCAGCAGACTTAACTGGAACTACAAGAAAAACATACTCAACTGATTTTCATTTAATTAGAGTTAAATGTACTGGACGGATTGGAATTCATTTAATAATGCAAAGTTTCTTAAATGGTGCCGATGGTGTAGCAATAATTTCATGAAAGGAAGGAGAATGCGAGTTTGGGGAAGGAAATATGAATACTTACCAGCATGTGCTTTTCTTAAAGAAATTGTTCAAGCATATTGGAATATCTGTAGATAGAATTCAGCAGTATTTCGTTTCTGGAGCAGAAGTTGAAAAGTATATTAATTCTGTTAAAGATATTACAAAAAAAATTGAAGCCTTACCTCCTCTACCTAAAAAATCTAATCCAAAATAGAATGATCCTTTCAAAAAAATTATAGTTGTAAGGTAACTAACCCATAGCAAGGGTATTTGGATCTTTAATTATTAAATATTCATTAAAATGTATTATGATTATGAGTTCTGAAGGAAATCTAACATGGGAATTTTTAAAAACAGTTTCAGATAGTTTAGATTCATATAGAGTCAGAGCTCTTATCGACGCGAAGGAAGATATATTAAACGCAGGAGTTTACAATGAAACCCAATATTATAATATTTTATTAAAGGTATTTGATGAGGAACGACTGAAATATAGGTTATTAAATTACTTATACTCCAATCAGAATTCGAATTTGAATTCAATCAAAAGCTTTTCTAAAAAGAACTCAATTGAGTATCTGAAAACTTTCAGCTTATTAGAGTTATTAAAAAATGAAAAGCAAATATTTGTTGAAGAAATATATGATAAAGTTGAAGGAGATCAAGAATCTCCTGAAAAATTAATCTTTAAAGATCTATCAATAAAGACCAATAAAGATAATGATTTAAAGATCCCTTCTATCTATGAACCTGTAAAAGTAATATTTGATTCTAAAAATTGTTCTGGTTGTAGTATTTGTGCAGGAATTTGTCCTGTAAATTGTCTTAACATTTATAACGGTTTTGGAAAGATAGAAGAAGATAAATGTATTAAATGTGGATTATGTTTTTTTGTGTGTCCAAGATCATTTTTACCAGTCAATATTTTAAATATGAGTCAAGACAATGCTACTGAAATTAAAGAATATTCAGATATCGGAGTTTATATTAATGCTTACTCTGCAAGAACAAAAATTAAGGAAATAGCTGATGTTTGTCAAGATGGAGGTGTTTCAAGTACTATATTATATTATCTTTTCGATGAAAATGAAATTGATTATGCATTAGGAGCCAAAACAAGTAATACCGCTTGGAGACCAGAACCATTGCTAATCACAAATAAAGAAGAGATCCTCCTTACAGCAGGTACTAAATATGTTAACAATCCGACTCTGAAAATATTAAATCAACTTCATAAAGAAGATAAATCTGTAGCTGTTGTTGGAGTGCCCTGTATGATGCAAGCACTCTTAAAGTCAGAAATCTATGATAATGGATTTCCTGCATTAAATAACATAAAATATCGAATTGGTATATTCTGTATGGAATCGTTTTCATATGAATCTCTTATAAAAATCTGTGAAATCTTGAAAACCGATGTAAAGAATGTAAAAAAAATGGATATTAATAAAGGCAAATTTTTTATTTATACCAAAAAAGGAGAAGAATTAACCATACCAATAAAAGAAATTACAAATTTAGCCCGGGAAGATTGCGAAGTATGTTTTGATCTTACTTCTGAATCAGCTGATATTTCCCTTGGTTCAATAGGCTCTCCCTCAGGGTGGAATACGGTAGTAATCAGAACTCAAAAAGGAAAAAAGCTATATGATTCATTACTAAAAAAAGGCTTGATTGAATCCAAATACATAAAAGATGTTAAACCAGGGCTACCTATGCTAGAAAAGATAGCAATTTCCAAAAAGAATAATTCTAACAAACATATTGAGCATAAACAAAAAGAAAATAAAAGGATCCCCATTTATTAGAATATTTTTTTATTGAATATCTCAAAAGGATACTTTTGGAATTCTTAACCATAAAGTTAATATTAAATTTCATATTAAAAATAATAATATCTAACAATTAACTGTATGAAAATATGAGTACAACACCTGCTATACGCCCAAAGAACTTTCGAGAAAAAGTTTTCTTCCGTAAACTTAGAACTCAAGTGGATGGAAATGCAAAAGTGGAATATGGATTAACTCAAATAAGAGGAATCGGCAGAAGATTAGCACAAGCTATTGTTAAAATAGCAGAAATAAACCCTGATATTAGAATTGGTGCAATTCCAGAAAAAGACCTGAATAAACTTGAAGAAATTATTTTAAATCCTATTGCGAATGGTGTTCCAGACTGGATGGTTAATCGCAAAAAAGACTTAAGAACCGGAGAAAATATGCATATCCTTGGAAACCAGTTGGAAATTACTATTAAACGAGACGTTGACAGAATGAAACGAATTAAAAGCTATAAAGGAGTTCGGCATCATTTAGGATTAAAAGTAAGAGGACAGCGCACTAAAAGCACAGGACGGCATGGACTAGTAGTTGGAGTTTTGCGTAGAAAACAGAAAGGTAAAAAAGTCTAGGTGATAAAAAATCGGAGATCCACGAAGATTAAAGAAAAAATTTAGGAAACCAAAACATCCCTTTCAAAAAGAAAGAATATTGGAAGAACTTGAGTTCTTAGGAAAATACGGCTTAAGAAACAAGCGTGAATTCTGGAAAATGAGAACCACGCTAGCAAATTGGAGAAACATTGCCCGACAATCCAGAACATTGCCTAGTGAAGTTGCGGCTGAAGTCCAACAAGAATTAATTCGGAAATTGAATCGTTTAGGTGTCTTAGGTCAAGAAGCTGAATTTGACGATATATTACTCCTAACTGTCGAAGATATATTAAAAAGACGCTTACAAACACT
>JBHLJZ010000062.1:0-20909 GCA_048887165.1 Candidatus Hodarchaeota archaeon
GAGCAACCAGAGATTAATCAAAAAAAAGAACAGGAGCTTATTCGCAAAATAGAAGAACGAGAAGAATTATTGGGAATAATTGCTAAAAGGCTACAGAGATTAGGAGCTTACTTTATGCAAGCTACTCTTGAAAAGGAAACTAAGCCCCAGTTTAATAAAGATAAAAATTAAGTTAAAATGATATTATAAAATCAATAGCTATAAAATTGTTTTATATCAGGAACTTCTGCCAGAGGGTCTCCAAATCCTAATAGCGGAGCTAAAGTATTATCAAAAAATACATATCCGCCGAGACCAGCGCCTATTAAACCCAAAATCAATCCTAAATAGATTAAACCTTTTCCATTACCCAAAATTTATCACTTTTTATAGAGTAAATAAAGATTATTTTACTAAATCACTAATAATTTATTTAAATCTTTTTCATAAAGCATAATTAACATTTGAATGTCCACAATATTACAAAGTGAACGTGAAAGAAATGAAAAAAGGAAAAAAATAATTTATTCTTTATATTTAGGGAGATGTTTATTGACAAGTAGATCCCAGTATAGGGGATCATCAAACCCATCGCCACTAAAGTACATAAAAAACTCTAAATCTTCTATTTCATCATATATCGTTTCAGTTTCAATTTCTACCATACGTCTCAATTTTATCAATTATTGGAGCTACATTTTTGTTCTTTTCGATCTATTTAAAGAGAAATTAAAAAAAAAATAGCCAAAAATGTGAAATTTTCTCTTTAAATATAACCACATTATTTACAGGTAAAAAAGCCACTACATACTGAAAATGATCTCTCCTGGAACAGTTCCCATGCATATTATTCCAATGGAACAATTATTTCCTGATTCTATAGAGCAATATTTGGATAACACTCTTGCTGCCATCCAGTTGGATATTGACAATCAGTTTAATCTCAATTTTGAAATTCAACCCCGAGCGCCTCATAGAAAATTTACTCCTATCTTATCCATTGCCACACCAGACGATGCAGAAATACTTGCAGATATCTGTAGGGAAGTATATGATAATTCTTATCCTTATCGTGAGATGGAAGATCCTAATTATATTCGAGAGATGATTAGTAGTCCTGAACATCATTTTATCCTGTTTAAAACACAAATTGGAGAGGATGCAGGTTGTTTTCGGTGTGCGTTAGATTTTGAGCATAAAAAAGGGTATATGGGGGGCTTTATGGTCCGCAAAAAGTTTCAGGGAGAATTGGATGTGGTCAAAGCCATCATGGGCTCCTATATGTGGATGTGGACTACCTTCAAAGACAAGATTCTAGTATGGTGGTGTGAAAATAGAACTGCCCATACTACATCCCAGTATATAACTGCGGTTTGCGGAATTCATACCGTTGCATTTTTTCCTAACAAAGATATTTTTTATAATGAAATTGAGTCAGATGTGATGGGTATGATTTTTGTAAAAAAGGCACTAAGGGAAATGAGAAAGAGAAAAACACCAACCTTTATCAAATCAGCCCTCAACTGTTTCCTCTATTCCGATGGCCTGTATGATTTAGGGAATTTTGAAATTGAAAGTCCTGATTATTTCTTGGATAGTTTCAAAATTTCACAGCTCCAAAAAAGATTCAAAAAGGAATTAGTAAAGGACAGCTTTGGCTATGAATATATTACCTTTACAATTGAAAGGACAGACTCTTATTTTAGTTTTGTTCATACCACTCATCTTAACAATTTTGAGAAAGCCAAATATCAGGTATCCTGCTTAGAAGAGTTTTATCTATTTTTAAAGGAATTAAAAAAATGTATGAACGAGCATAACATTCGGTACTGTGAATTATTTGTATCTGCTTATAAGCCTGAATATCAGCAAATGCTTTACAATGAGGGATTCCGAGCACGAGGCTATATTCCCTGCTGGTATTATGATAATGAAACCAATGAATTTGAAGATGGACTCGTCTTTAATTATTATCGCGGGAATATAGAACATCTTGATTTACTTCCTGAAGGTCAGCAGCTAGTAAAAATGTTGAATATCCATTAAACTCTTTCAGAACAAACGCTTAAAAGAAGAATTTAAAGAGAAATATTAAAGAATTTCAATTTCATATAATCGAATCCTACTATGTTGGGAGCAAGCACCATCGGTTTTATTCTCAGTATCCCTGCAAAGATCATATCTACCGCAAGATAATTTGCAGTCAGGCGTACAAAGGGAGCAAATGAACGAGCTCCAATTTCTCCAGACATCATCTGCTCAAATGCACCAGGCTCTCGGTTATACGTCTTTTCTACTCCGGGAATACGGAATACGTGAGGTAGAAGGGTTTTATATGTTTTAAATTCACCTTTGTTCTTCATGACAACCATCCTGTCAAATGAAAGGTGATGAGTATCTAAATTATAGCATGATTCGTAGTCAATACTTTCTGTTGTAAACCACCATGTAAATAAGAACGGTACTCCCCATGATTCAACCATCGGGATATTACGTTTTCTGCATTCTCGGGCAATTAATATTGAAGTGACTGGATCATCTAAGGATAGTGCAACAGCTCTCACATCATTGAGCAAGGGAGAAATATTAGAAGGATTAATTTCTAGTGTCTTTATTAAATCAACTTCGGGATCAATACTTTTTAAGTGATCTTCTACAGTATCGATTTTATTCTTACCCATATCTTCTAAGGTACAGATCTGACGATTTAGATTACTTTCATCAAATACATCAAAATCAGCGATGACGAGATTTTGACACCCAGAGCGCACTAACTGTTCTGCTAAAGATCCTCCTAAACCTCCTACTCCGAATACCGCTATCTTTGTGGTTCGTAATTGCTCTTGTTCAATATATTTAACAGGTCCGATATTACGGGTAACATGGTTCCAGTAGGAATCTGACCACATTTCATATTTTTGATTGGTAAACATAATATTTTCACATTAAATTGTATGTCTCTTCAATATGCTCTTTATATTTAAAGAAAAAACGGAAAAAAAAAGAAGATTTATTTATTTTTGAAATTCGTTTTATTAAAATAGTTTAAATTTCGAATAATGGTATCTTTATTGGAATCTTGCTCTACTTGATTCTGGATATGTGCTAAAAGCGTTTCCTTCGCAATTCCCATCTTTTCCAAAGCAATAGTTACTCCTTTCTCGTTGAATTTTCCTTCCTTAATTAGGGGGGTGAGTTGTTTTAAAGTTATAAACCATTTCTTTCGAATTGAAGGGTCTTGCCGTATTAATTCTGCAAATTGTAGTGAATAAGGTACTCCTCCATGTCGATTCAAATCACAAAACAGAGCTGCAGCGATAACATGACAGCTGGTTTTTAAGGTACTAGAATTTCCCTTTTTTACCAAACCTTTTGATTCAATCAATTCTATAATTTTGCTTTCTTGATAGTCAATTACATGATAAGGTAGGAGAATTCGGGGAAGAAAGGAAATTTTCTGTCCATTTAAATAGAATTTTCTATCATTTTCAGTGAAGAGATCATCGTGCATAAAGCTCGGCATCCAATCATAAGTAAATTCATGTTGAGGGATTTCATAGAAATATCGTCTGATTTCATCAGGTGAATATCCAAAGAGAATAAGATCGATATTTCGGTTAATTGCCTCTCGTACAACTAAACTATGAACTAAATCTCCGCAATTATCACATAGATTCCTTGTAAGACACAGTTCATTTACCCCTATATTTGAGAACAAATAACGATAGAGCTTCGTGAAGGTTTCTTGAGCAGCATCTATAATAACATGGTCAACTTTTATCTTCTCTAATGTATCTCTTACATTTTCAAACGCGGTTTCAGGTACAAACCCTGTATCAACGGTAATCGCAAGAGGGTTCAGATGATAATCGTTTACTATTGTATATAACAGTGCAGTTGAGTCCTTTCCGCCCGAATATCCCACAATACAGTCATATTTTTTCTTTCCGCTGGTGGATTGCATCTTTTGTATTACTGAATTCCAGTCTTGAAGAGCTTTTTGGTGCATCTCGTCAGTTATTGTTGTCTTCCACCAATTAACAGTTTTATAATTTGGATCTTCACAATAACTACACAGTCCTGTCTCAGGATTAATCGATATTCCTAAAAACCCATCAAGTAAAATACATTCTTTACAAATAACTTGTTCTTCGGTCATTTTTCTTACCTATTAAATGAATTGATCCTTATTTTTTGCCTTTACATTTAAAGGAAAAATTATCACTTTGTTTTTTTCTTTAAATATTCTTATCATATGTGCCTGATAAACATAACAAAAGGTTAAAAAACGTGGTTCAAGTTATAAAAACTCAATCAAAGGAAAATAATAAGGTGCAAGTTATAGATATATCTTCCAGTGATATCATTCACTCAATCCTTGATAGTCATCTTTTTGTCCCTGATTTGCAAATACGACCAATAATAATTGAAAAACTTGTAGAGTATTTAGAGCAAAAAATTTCAGATCCAAACTTCAGAATCAAATTCTTTATTGCGAAAAAAAATGAAAAGACGACAGGGTTTGTTGTCTGTCAGATAGATCCAGAATATAAAAGCTATAGTAGAAAATGCGCTACTTTTGGATGGATTTGTTTCGATGATCCCGAAAGCTGTGCTGCTATCATGAACGCGTGTGAGAGATTTGTTAAAGAATATCGAGTTCGAAAATTACGGGGTCCTGTAAACTTTCCAACCTATATAGGAGGGATTGGTTGGCAAATCTATGGGTTTCACAATCCAATAATGGCAGGAGTTGCCTTCTCAGATCCTCAATCTAAAGCATTAGAATATCTTCAACAAATAGGGTATAAAATTGAATCCAACTATACTTGTGTATATGTTACTGAATCGGCATGGAAAAAAGGAAACAAGCTCGATCCTTCTATTAAATTAGGATTCCGCACGGTAGAGGAGATTAAAAAATTAAAGCCTAGGATTATGGAGATTGCTCAGAATTCGTTTCATTCAGTACTTGCAGATGCTCCAGGAGGCGAGACTAAATTTGACATTATGATGAAAAATTATGAATCAGTTCCCGAGGATTATTATCAGCTGCCTCCAGATGTAGATCTCCAAACTTATTTTAGGATTCCAGAGTTTATTGAAGCGGTTAAAGATGGTGATTTCGAGCAAGCAGTCCATTCAGCACCTATGGCATTTGACAGGGAAACGGGTGAACTGGTTGGAATCATTTTAGCACTTCCAGATATATTCCAGATTTGGCTAGGAGAATATCCCACTCACTTAAATGTGGATACAGCCATGATTGATAAAAATTATGCGGGAAGAGGTATCTTCTCATCGCTCAATAATATTGGGCAGCTTGCTTGCAATTTGGATGGTATGCATTATTATGAAGGGACAACTATCTGGTCAAACAATGATCGGGCAATTAAGACCATCTTTCCTCATTCAATACCCATTCGAAAGCATGTAGTGCTTCAAAAAAGAGTATAAAAAAAATAAATATTATCTCTTCTAACATGTTTAAAAATCCATATTACTAAATCCTTTTTTTGATTAGGAGTCTAACCTTTCCAGGTTTTTGAGGATTTATACGCATGCTCAACCAATAAATCTGGAAATGGGCAAGATGCATTCCATTCAAGCGAATATAAGACAAATTTGTGACAATATCTTCAAAAACAAAATCGTGAATATATCTTTATTTTAGATCTGGTATTTGATTCCTTTCTTTCCATATTTTTAGATATTGTTTGAATAGTAAGTTAGAAATACCTAAAGAATTCATTAATTTACGTTCTTTTATATCATTTTCATTTCTTTTTAGCTTAGGTTTAAAATTAGCTTCCCAATCAAAGTATGACGATATTTCTTTCATAGATAAAAAAGGTTAAGTATAACTATTAAAAATTTAACTGTGCCCAAAATTACTGAATTTATAATATAACTTAATTCATTAAATAAAGATTTCTGTCGAAGTTTTGTCGTTGAATTAATAATAAAAAAATGAAAATCAAAAAATTTGACATGACTTATTATTTAAGTTCAATGGAAATATATATATCTCACCTTTATACTTAAAGGACGCTTAAAACTTTCTCAAGGTTAGAAATATTTTTTCTAACCTTACAAAACATCTCTTTTTTCTTTAAATATTTCGAATGAAGAAAATTCAATATAATATACTCAGATTATACTACAAACTATTAAAAAATCGAAAGTTAAAATGGACATGAAAAGAAACAAGATATTAAATTACTTAGGAATAATATGTACCGTTTCAATGATTATCTATTTAATCGTGTTTTTTTCAATAAACCATTCTTACGTTTCTTTTATATTCTGATAAAATCACTAATTCTTTTTCTTTTATAACACTGATTTTACTCTTTCGTCATGAAATCATGTATAGATTTCAAGAAGTGAAAATCTTTCTTTAAAAGTAGGTCTTGTCTTCTCAAGATATCATATAATAGATGTAATCCAAATATTGGTTCAAATTTTCTAACAACAATATAAACTAGAGCCTTTCCTAGATCAAATTTTAAGGAATCTTTTAGAAGGGTAATTTCCATATTAAAATTTTGCACAAAATTCCCAACTGCTTCATAACAAAGCTTTCTAATATTTGGATCTAAAAATCGAGCTAATTTATATCCATAGCTTGTAAAGGTCATGATGTTTAAGGAAGATAGTGTCCCAGGGATAATCGAATTTCTCGTTTTTGATCTTGAATAAAAACTGAAATTAGGAGATATAATTCTCCGTTTGTAATAAGGGGCAAAATGTAAGGGAAATATAGAAGTAAAAATCCTTTCTTTATTTGTGTTCATATAATAAACGCGGCCACAATACATTTTATGTAGTCTCTTCTCTATTTTTGTAATAAAGATCCCTTCTTCATAGAGAGGATGTTTATTAAATGACGTTCCGTCTAGTATCCATATAACATATAAACCCTTTTCATTATAATCCCTTGTGCGTTGTTTTATATCTTCAATATTAATTTTTGAATGCTGTATTTCCACTACGACCTCTTGCTTATTTTCTAATTTCAAATATACATCTGCTATACGATTTCCGATAGGATGTTCAAGTATTATTGTATCTATATGATTATCATTGGGAAGATTTGCATAAAGAAATTCCTTAATCCTAAGATGTTCAAATGATTCTGAAACATTTCTAATGGAGTCCATTTGTCTTCCTTAACCCCGTGAAAGGACAAGGATTAAAAAGTTAAAGATCATTTTATTTTAAAAGAGATATCAAAAAAAGTGAATTATACATTAAAAAGTATGAATTGATATAAACAATATAAAATGGAGTTAATTTTGAGTAATTATTAAAAGTCATTAATCAATTATAGTATTGTATGATCACTGCTGTTACATTTGATCTTTGGAACACATTGATCACACATGTTTCTTATAATAAGATTAGATTTAACTTTTTGGTTAAGTACTTAGAAAAAAATAAGTTTATTTTCAATTTTAAAGAATTAAAAAGCCAATTCGACAAATTTTTCACTTTGGAAAGATATAATTCCAATACAAATTCAAATAGAATAATAATTAATCACATCTTTACTAAAGATCGAATTATTAATCTATTTAATGGGCTCAAGATTAGCTTGCAGCAAAAAGAAATAAATTTACTTACAATAAATTTTGAAAAAGCTATTTTTAAAAATCCACCTAAATTGAAATTAAACGTTAAAGAAACACTGAAAAAACTTGCGTCTGGTTATAAAATAGGCCTTATTTCTGATATAGGGATATCTCCTGGACATTTTTTAAGAAAGATTATGAAAAAATATCAAATACTCCAATACTTTGATACTCTTATTTTTTCCGATGAGATTGGTTATTATAAGCCTCATCCCTTATTGTTCGAAACAGCTTTAAAAAATTTGGGGGTTAAACCTCAGAATGCGATTCATATTGGAGATTTATTAGAAACTGATATTAAAGGAGCAAAAAATTGTAATATGTTAAGTATTTGGATTAACGATTTATCTATACCCCGATCTGTTGATATTCAGCCTGATTATGAAATTCGTCAAATTTCAGAAGTAATTGATATTATACAGAATTTAAGTTAGATAATAATACTGAAATTTTTTCTTTTTAAATGCCATAACACCTAAATTTATATTGAAAATCTGTATTTTATAGTATATACAAAATTTTCAAATCCAAAGAAAAAAGTATTCAATTGAATTTAATTATCTGGTATTGAAATAAATTTAATTGCTAAAATGCCTGATATAAAACTCTTTAACTGTCCTCGTTGTGGAAATAAAAGCGTTTTAGATTTTGACGAAATCGTGGAATGCTCTAAATGTGGATTATCATTTACAAAAGAGATACTGGAGAAGATCGAAGATGAAAATGTTATTGCAGATGAAGAAATTATGGAACTTATTAAATCTTTAAAAAAAGATGGCGATATTGATAATCTAAAAAAATAAATTTCATTTCTCACTTATACGTAAATTTTCCCCTACTCGGGTAGATAAAATTTACATAAACTGCATTGTTTTACCTTTAATCTTCTTTCTGGTCCAAGAATAATGTATTTACTCTGCATAGATCCTCCACATTTAGGACAATTTTTTATAAAATTTTCTTTTATAGAATCTAAAACTTTTTGGATATTCTTTTCAAGTTTTAGTAATTCTTTAGCGTTATTAATTATCCTTCTTGCAGAAAGGATTCCAATCCCTTTAATCCATGCTAATTCTTCTGGTTTAGAATTTGCTACTTCTTCAATTGTCCTTACTCCTGCTTTATTTAAGTTAATTGCTGCAACTGGTCCAATTCCCCTTACACGTTCAAGCTCATTCGACATTACGGTCACTCTAGTCATAAATTTTATACGTACCGCGATTTTTTTAAAGAATTAAGCTAATTCCATCGTATATAGAATATTGTGATTATTCTATAATCGAATTTTGAGTATTTATATATATAAAGTGAATTCTAAAAGATAAAATTTGAGAATTAAAAAAAAAGAAAAAAAAAATTTATTTCTCGATTTGGCGTCCTACGCCATAATACATTAAGTAGGCACCTGTTATCGCCAAAATTAATCCAATTAATCCCATTATCAATCTAAATGTCTGTATCCCTAAAAAGTTAGATACAAAAATTCCATACATGAAAATTGCAAGAGCACAGAATCCATAGATGAAAAATTTCCATTTCTTCTTTAAAACTTCGTCTTCAAATTTTTTGAATATTCTAAATGAAAGAAATAACACAGGGAGTACGGCAATCGATTCAATTATTACTAAATAGATGAAAAAAGGGAGACTCCACTCTGGCGACCAATTAGTATCCTCAGTTATAGTAACTCCCCATCCTGGTATAAATAAGAAAAAGATCATGCTAAACAATGCAATTGCATAAATTATTAATATTATGAATTGCTTGCTAGAAGTTATCACTTTTTCTGATTTCAAAAGAATTAATTCAAAAACTACCAAAAAGATTGGTGCATAAAAAATTCCAAAATTAGTTATAAAATTCAGAGCGATTATAATTGCTTCTTCAGATAGAGGGCCATAAATAAAATTAACAAATAATCCAATTACTGGGGATAAATAAAAACCAGCAAAGATCACATTTAATCGTTTTCTATCTCGTTTAAGGATTCTAAAGGCTAAAAATAAGAATACAACAAATACAAGTCCCTGAGCTATATAAATCGTTATAAATCGTGGCAAAGTTAAAACTTCTTGAAAAAAAACCATATTTTATTCACATCTATTTTTTTACAGTTTTATGTTATTAATATTGTAGAAGATTAATTTAAATGCACTTAACTTAATGATTTCATTTTTAAATAAAATAACAATGTTTTCTTATTAGTATCGAAAATCACTTAGAGTTGTTTTGCTACACCATGATATATAAAATAGAGTGATATTAAAGTAGGCAAGGATAAGATAGACCAAATTAATCTAAAGGTTTGATCTGCTAAAGTGTTAGAAAGCGAAGTCCCATAATAAAGAAAGAAATAAGCAAATATTCCTATGAGAAAATATTTCCATTTTTTTCTTAACTCTTCATGTTCTAATTTATTATACAATATTATTGAGAAGTAAACAGTGGGACCAATAGCAAACGTAGAACAAATAATGACACTATAAATAAAAAAAATCCAACTCCAAACGGGTTTCCAATCAGTATTTTCATTTATAGTAATCCCATTTGGGATCAACCACAAACCAAATATAGACATTCCAAAAACACAAATGATTAAAAATCGTACTCTAGCTGTGATCACTTTATCTGACTTTAATAGTAACAATACAAAAGTTAATAAGAAGATTAGGGATAAACAGAGGATATAATAAGTAAGAAAATGCAGAATATATACTATTGTTTCATCAAGGATTAAGGCATATATTATATTTATGATAACACCTATACCTCCACAAATATAAAAGACACTCAAAGTAAAGTTAATTCCTTTTCTCTCCCTTCTGAGAATTTTTACTGCTACGAATAAATAAACGAATCCTATTAATCCCTGTACTATAAAGACTTGAATAAATCTAGGAATATCAAAAGTCTGTGCTATAATTAACATTATAAACCCTTTATGGTAATTAAATGATTAGTACGACTGCTGTTGCCTAATATTAATATTAAACCTTATTATATAAAAATGCTATATTTAATCTCAATGATAAGTCGAAAAAATTTATCTTATTATATTAAAAAAGGAAAAATAAAAGATTTTTTAACTTAACATTATTTTTCTCGCCATTCAGTTCCGCATCTGCCACATCGGTATTTCTTCCCGTAAACTCGTGGATAATCACTTATAATATTTGTTCTATCAGTTGATTCATGAAGCATATTCATACTTTCTTCTCCACACGATGGGCATTTACGCCGACCATCACTTTTTTCAATTGTGAGTATTTTTTCTTCTCCCATCTAAAAATATCAACTCTCTATTAGCTAGAATTTTCTTTTTTCATAATTCTTTATAGATTAATTAAAATGGAGTTTATTAAATCTTTTTAACTTCTTATGTTTAAATATTTATTTAATATTTTAATATTGTTACTTACTCTTTTATACATTAGCTTTAACTATAATACATCTTCATTTTGGTTAAGAAGTATCTTACCATAATTAGTCAGGCGTTCGAATAATTCTGGATTTGAAAGTTGGAATTTAAAAACAAATTCATTAAAAACTTTATCAAAGAGCTCCATAATATCAGTTGTGTCATTTTGTATTTCAAAAACATAAATAATATCGTATTCCTGAGCCTTTTTTATTGCATTATACCTATCTATTCTTAAAATATTAGAACGGTTATAGCTTTTAGTGAGATGAGTGTCGATTAACGCAAGTATTGAAACCCCTTTAAAGTCAAAGCTATTACAAAAATCCTTATAACTCTCTAAATTAAATCTAATAAAAGTTTTAACGTTATAGAGATTTAATGTAATTATTAATATGTCTAATCTTTCTATGTTCTCTCTATTTTCACTCAATTTTTTAAAATTCTCAGCTAAATATAGCTTAATTTTTAAGGGCACCATTTTATGAATTAAAAAATAATAATCATTTTCAGGAATTGTTGAATTGATATTATTCTTATTCAAGTATGTAATAAAAACCTCTTTTCCTGAGTCTTCTTCTCCAATGATCCCTAAACGTAATGTAAAATAAATTTTTTTCAATAAATTTCATTCCAAAAATATTAACTTACTTTAATAATATAATTAAATTATTTTATTTAAAATATTGATTAATTTAATAGGGTAGCTATGCTTTTAAATTATCTTTTATTAATTCTTATGGTTATTATTTGGAGTTTCTCTTTCATAATTGTCGATATTACTGTAGAATTTATTCCTCCTTTGTCTGTGGCGCTCTATAGATTTATTATAGCTTCCTTCACGTTTTTGATCATCGATCTCTATTTGATCTTGAAAAAAAAAACCTCTAAAAGAAATAGCTTTATGATAAAACCAGAAAATGCAAAATTTTCACGAAATGATTGGATCTTAATTATTTTTTCAAGTCTTTCAGGAGTATCCTTATTCTTTTTAACTCAATATAATGCGATCAATTTGATTGGACCATCTCTACCAGCTCTGTTTGTATGCCTTTTAGCTCCTGTTCTTATTTCCATATTGGCTTTAATATTTTTTAATGAAAAATTAAGTCGCTTGAAAATTCTTGGATTTCTTATTGCAACCATAGGTGGTTTCCTTTTAGTTACAGGAGGAAATATTCAAAATATAACTCCAGAGTCTCCGAATTTTTTAGGTTATCTACTTGCTCTTATAACTCCGTTACTATGGGCTATTTATTCAACATTAACAAAAAGAATATCAAAAGTTAACTCTAGCAATAAATTAAACAAATACATCTCATATTTTGGAAGCATAGAATTATTATTATTTATTATAATTAATAATGAGTTTACAATTTTTATTGAAAATTTCTTTAATATCACATTATTTTTATGTGCCATTTACCTTGGAATAGGTTGCTACGTAATCGGATATTACATATGGCAAAATTCTCAAAATAAACTAAAATCTTCTAAGGTTGCTTCTTTTTTGTATATCGAACCATTTTTAACACTTTTGTTTTCAATAATTCTAAAAAGAACTGAGACGATTGTTTTTTGGAACATAATGGGTGGAATTATTGTTTTACTCGCGGTTTTAATAATAAATTATGAATAATAACTAAATATCTTCATTCTCGTTATCAGTATAGTTATATTTTTGTCTTGGAAACAATCTATTTTTACTTCCATCTTTTTCTCTAGAGATTATACCTAATTCAAGGAGCTTTTTAATATGATATTCAATAGTTTTCCGATTAATCTTTAGCTTTTTAGTAATGACACTATTCCATATTCCCGGTTCACTTTCAATCATCTCTAATACTTTTAATGTTAAGTCACTTTTTTTAAGGGTAAGTTCAATATTGGAAATTGGATTATACTTATAATAAGGATAATAAATAACATAATTTTCAAACCTTCTTTTTCCTATGATTTTATAGCTTTCTAATAAATCTAAATGCCACACCAAATTACCAGGTGATAATTCAGTTTTGCGTAATAATTCATTGAAATGTATGCCAGGATTTTCCAAGATTAAGTCAATAATCTTATTACGATTTTCATTGTTTAAAATTTCTTCTAAGGATAAGCGGTGATGACTTTTATATCTGGAACTTATTCTATTCTTTAGAAATTCAAAATATTCTTGTTTTGAAATAACTATGACCAAAACAATAATAACTATAACCAAAACAGTTATAAATACCAATATCAATGGAAATTGGGGTGTAAATGGTGGTTCTTCAGATATATTATAAATAGTGATATAGTATTCTTCATCTTTTTCTATATTGGTTAAAGAGCCTTCAATAAAGTTGTCAGCTGTATTGTTATTTATCGTTTTTGTAGTATTAATTACCTGCCAAGAAGATTGGCCTGGTTTATAATAAACGATCGTATAGTTTAATTCAGGATTTATTCCATATAATACATTCTGTTCGAACTTGAATGTGACTTTTTCAATTGTGGTATTACTTATAATTTTCATTACACTATTATATCGAAAAATCAAAGATAAATTTCCTAATGTTGGATCTTCTGGTAAATGACCTATAAAGTTTAAAATGCTAAGATTAAAACTAATATTGAGCATTATGGGATCTGAATTATTAACAATAACTGAAATCTGTCGTATTAAAATCGGAGAAAAATGTGTAACATTAAAATTTAAATTTATATCTGCAGTTAAATTAAATTTTTTATTAAAATTTAAAAAATCCAATGCAATAGTCTCATTTGGATTAATTGATCCCTGATAATTGTTTCCAAAAACATCAATTGCTTTACTATTGGAAATCTGTAAATTAAAAAGCAGTAAAACTAAAATAATTCCTAAAATGAAAGCCTTTCTTACTTTTTGCATGGTATTTATTCACTAAATTCTTAATTAAAAAAAAAAGATTAGTTAGGGATTTCAAAGGATAAATCTACTGGAGTTAAGATATCTGAATATACCACACCACCGAGAGGAAGAATAACTTCTATTGAAATGGTTATAGTAAGAAGGAAAGTGCCACTTTCACCATTAAACTCATCAGGTCCTAATATAATTTCTATATTTTTTAAACCCTCTCCTTTCAAGTTTTTAGGTTCAAAGGTAAAATATAGTGAATTATCAGATGGATTAGTTAAATTTAAAGTTATTTCAATATTAACAACAGCATCCCCTATAGGATTCACCTCAGAAGCATCCATAATTCCATCTAGCTTCTCAAAAAAATATTCATATGCACTTACTGTTTTTTCGCTTATCTGGGGAATAGAATCCCATCCAGCACCCCAATTATAGCTATATGAATCTTGAGTTTCGTCAGAAAAAGAAGAAGTGGAAAGAGAGCTGGTAATTACACTCAAATTTACTTCAGCTACATTAACACTGAAACCATACATAAATACTGGTATTAATGCTACTAATGAAATCCCAATTATTGCTAATAATAAACCTCCAATTAATTTTTTTGAAGCCATATTAATCACTCTTTCAATATTAGAAAATTTTGGTTACTATAATTAAAAAAATGCTCTTTATAAAGCATTAAGGTATACTTTTTTCCGTCTTTAGGAAAAACTGTAAAAATCTAAAATATACTATAAAAAGATCATTTTAAATGTTTACCAACAATACTATTCATTTCTTCTTTAATTTTATCATCAATAGGTCTACTTGTTCCTTTGGATAAAATTTTTTCAGCTTCCTCTTTTGCATTCTTCCTCGCAGATCTAGAACCCATTTCTCTCCAAGTATCACGTGACTGTCTATTAATTATACTACCTGGAATAAACAATTCTTTCCTAAATAATTGGAGAGTAGTAGGATGAGAGAGTAATTCTTCTTTCTCATTATAATCTTCAAGAATTTTAGCAGCAAAAGGAGTTCCATAATCGGTAATGCCACTTATAAATCTTTTAACCATTCCAATTATTTCGTTATCTATAATGAGTTTTTCGATACTTTGAGTCGACTCAAAGTCTAACATACCAGGACCAGACACCATATTAATACCTGTAAGTGCTGCTAACATAGCTCCTATGCCGGCTTCGAAACCAGCTTGAGCATCAGGGATTTTAGCATCACTAAGACTCATATAAGCATGTGTGGGCAAATTTAGAAATTTACCTATTTCATTATCTCCAATATTAATCATCATTGTTTCAATAGCACCCATAGGAGTAGTTCCATATTTCATGTCCATTACCGATGGAGAACCACCCCATATTAAAGGAGCACCAGGATTAGTTAGTTGAGCGATAACCACTCCAGCTAAAGATTCAGCGCAATGCTGAGTAATACATCCTATAATTGATATAGGCGCACTAGCACCTGCTAGTGGCATTGATACAAATTCAGAGGGAATCATGCTTTTCGCGGCATCAATTACAGATTGAGTTGTTAAGTCTGACCATTTAAGAGGTGGGCTTGGACAAGCATCAAATATAGCTAACGGCTTTCTAGCTAAATCCTCTTCAGATAAACGACATGTTAATAGAATTTCTTTCATAATTGTAAAACTTTCTTTCCTAAATGTTCCTGTGATTACAGGTTTATAGCAATTAGAAAGTGCTATGTATAATCGGTGCCAATCTTGGGCTTCTTTTGGGACATCTTGATAAATCAATGCCGTACTTTGAGCGTCAATGAAATTTAAATGCTCCACTATCTTAGAAAACCGTTTAAAATCCTTAGAATGGGCATCTCTAATCTCACCTGTGTTCTCATCAAGAAACAATATTGCTGCTGAACCAGGATCATAATGGACATTATCATCTTTTAAAGTAATATGCTCATAACCTTCGCGATCATATAGTTTTATTTCATTAGGAACTGTTTTTAGACATTTATCAACTAAATCTGATGGGATTAAAAATCGTGAACCTTTACGTGGAAATCCGTTTCGAATAAATAAATCAATTGCGTCTTTATTTTCTATAAAAACTCCTTGGCTTTCAAGAATTAGTTTAGCTTCATTAACGATACGTGATTTATGTTCTTCATCCAATAATTTTACATTTGGTCTTAAAATTGTCATTTCTAATTTCCAATTTATAACTATTTAAATCGTTTTTATGATTTCAGAAAGAGCCAAAATATTTTGAGGTGATGTACCACAACAACCACCGACAATTTTGGCACCTAATTTAATTATTTGTTTCATATCTTTTTTAAACTCCTCAATTGATTGATCATAATGTACTTTAGCATCTTCATCCAATCGAGGTTTTCCAGCATTGGGTTTTATAGATATAGGTGTTGTTGTTAACATTTTCAACTCTCTTGTCAATTCAATCATTTCGCTGGAACTAATCGTGCAGTTTGCTCCAATAACATCAACTTTCTCATTTTCAAGAATATTTACACACTTCTCTAATGAATCCCCCATAATTGTAAAAAAGCCTCTTTTAGTCTTTTTGTAAGTCATTGAGCTCATAATTGGTTTTTCAGATACTTCTTTTACAGCCTTTATTGCTGCTAGCATTTCGTCTATATCAGAGATTGTTTCTATATGCCATAGATCCACTCCACTCTCTAAAAACTCAACTTGTTTTTTATAACTCTCAAACCATTCTTCAAAGGTAGCTTTTCCTACAGGAGGTTTAAATTCTCCTGAAGGGCCTATATCGCCTACAATTAATCCCTTAAGAGGGCAAGCTTTTTTAATATTTTCTATAGATTTTGTAATAATTTCAGCCATACGGTTTTCAAGCTTATGGTTTTTTAAGTTTAAATAACATGAGCCAAACGTGTTTGTTTGACACATATCAGAACCAGCATAATAATAGGCTTTATGAATATCACTTATAACTTCTGGTTCCTCGATATTTAGAAGGTCGGGAATTTTTCCTGGTTTTATTCCTCGCTTAATGATTTCACTACCCATCCCTCCATCAAAAATTATAATTTTTGAATTATCTTCTAACCATTCTTTAAAACTCATAATTTACAATCTTAACCTCTTAACATAATTATTTTCTTAATAAACCTTTCACTAATTTGACAGCCTCGATTGCACTTCCAGCATATCCATCAGCACCACACTGTTCAACCCAAGTTTTTGTAACTGGGGCACCTCCAAGTATAATCTTAAATTTATCTCGAATATTTTTATTATGCAACAAATCTATTACTTTCTTTTGACCAACCATGGTTGTCGTAAGAAGTGCTGAAACACCAATAACATCAACATTTTTTTCAATAGCAACTTCAACAATTTTTTCAGCAGGGATATCAGCACCAAGATCAAAGACCTCAAATCCATTGGCACTTAGCATTGTAGCTACAATTGTTTTTCCAATTGAATGAATATCTCCTTCAATTGTTGCTATCACAACTCGCCCCGATGTAATACTTCTATCAGATGATTTAAGGTGAGGTAAAAGAGTATTCATACATTCCTGCATAATAGTTCCACCAAGCATCAATTCGGGTAAGAAGAATTCACCATCTTCCCATAAATCACCAATTCGACGAATTCCATCCCCAAATCCTTTTTCAATTACCTTTAATAAATCCTTCTTCTCAGTTATGGCTTCATTAGCTAATCTAATCGCTTCTTGTCTATTTAAATTTACAATAGCATCAGAAATTTCTTTAAAAAATTCTTCTTGAGACACAGTAATCTTTTCAATAACTTTTTTATTATATTTTTAAATTTATTTTGGCTTATTATTTAAAATTTCGAATTAAGTATTATAAATAAAAAAATATATCAAAAGAATCTAGACTTTGGTTTGGTAACTATAATCAAATTCGAACTTGTATTTATATCAAATTCTTCAAAGTTATAATTGCCATATTGATTTTCAACTTCAAATCCTGATTCTCTTAAATAATCTATAAGTTTTTTATATAGAATTGGGTAGTAAATAGTTGAAAATGTTTGAAAATCTTTATTCTTTAAATCAAAAAAGAGTATGTTAAACTTAATAGATTCTTTTAAATAATCCAATACGTAAATAAAACCATGATCTTCTCGAAATGAGAGAGGTATAAAGCGAGGTTTCTCTTTTAGTAAATAATCATAATTACGAGTATCAATGACTAATATACCTTTACTTGAGAGACTTTTATAACAACCATTCAAATGATTCAGAATGTCTACTTCGTTACTTAAATGGGCAAGTGAATTTCCCAGATTAACTATTAAATCAACAGGACTTCTTATAAAGCTCTCTAATTTGCGAAAATCTGCTTGAAAAATATTGCATTTTAAGTTTCTCTCTTTGCATTTTTTCCTTGCTACATGAATCATATCTTCAGAAAGATCAGATCCAGAACAACAAATACCTAATTCATGAAATAATAACAAATGATGACCAGTTCCGCAACTACAATCATGGGCATCTCGTATATGGTATTTATCAAATAATTTTCTCCAAAAAGGAGTTTCTCTTTTCTTTCTATTTTCATATGATATTAATTTATCATAGAAAGGAAGAAATTTAGAATAAAATTGATCTTTTTCTGACATTAAAATCCTTTGCTATTTTAAAAGCTCTAATTCAAATATTTTTCACTTTATATAATTTGAAATAAACATAATCTAAATAATTAATTCTATTAAGGATTATATGTGTTTTTTTTTATAAGATATAAAAATAACCTTTTTGATTATTACCACTTTCTTAAAACTAAAAGATTATTGTGAAATAGATTGAGAACTTTAACAGAAGATGAAGTAAAAAAACTAGCAACACGATATGAGACAGTTCCATATAGTACATTCTTCAAGGTATGGTATGCCTTACAGAAAGCTATACCTCATGAGCAAAAAGGAGAAATTTTTACAAAAATTGGGAGAACTATAGGTAATGAATTCGATGAGCAAGGAATTGAAACAATTGATGAGTTTCTTGATCGGCTCCAACAATTTTTAGAAAAAGAATGGGCTATAACGGATAATGCTAAGGTTGAATTTCAAAAAGATGAGAATGGAAAGGTCATAAAATTAATCGCAAAACAAGATAGCTGCAAAATGTGCTATGCTAATACTTATTATAAGTTTCATGATTCCGGAAGCCCTTCTTGTATGTTTCCCCAGGTTATAATGGGTGTTTTGTCTAAAGTTAAAAGACAATTTGGTTTCAAAAACCTACGATTTGAGGGTGTTCAAAAAGGAGGAGTAGGAGAATGCGCAATGACTTGGAATCTCAAATAAGATAAATCTTTATTTTTATTTCTCTAACTTATAGCAATGTGTGGAGTAACAGGATAGCGAATAAATTTACTATAAAAGAGTTTGAATTTTGTGTTACAAAAGTAATGACATATTTAGAACAATTAATATTTTAAATTATTAGAGAATTAACAATAGCAAATTTAAATTTAGAAACTATTATATATTAAAATAATTAAAAAATCTAATATATGAGAGGTGTCGAGAGTTTCACGACGTTACTACGCCCGAGGAAAGAAAACTTGGGCCAAGGACCAGACTTTTGAGCAAGATCAGGTAGGAGAAGAGAAAGAACGATATTTTATCAGTATAGATCTTATGAGTCTTAAAACTCTTAAAGATTATGATATTTTAGGGTGGCGCGGAGAATTTTATTTCAAGGTTGATGGACCAAAAGTTTTTAAAGCTCGTTGGCCTAATAAAGGGACAGTTAAATTGCAACGAAACCAGGAATTTACTTCTAGAGCGGATATGTCTATTTGGAGCCAATTTAAAACCGTTCGGGTTGACAAGCCTGCTTTAGAAAATATTAAAGTAATATTAAGAGAGCGTGATCATTTGAAAAAAGATCATACTGTCGCAGAATTGGATTTAGAAATAAAGCTTCCTTCTAAAACTCAATATGTTATTCTACAAGATGATAAGGAAAAAACTAAAGCTAAACTCCGAATACAAGCTTCCCGGAGTAGATATTAAGGCTATTATATATTCTTTTATTTTTTTTTTATCAGAGACATTTTTAAATGTTATATCATTGATTTGAGGCTAATCTTTGATTATTGCCAAAAATTGAAAAAAATTCCAATTTTATCTAATTTAGTTATTTTGAATTAATCCTTGGCAGTTAAAAATATCATAAATGTTATATACAAAACTGTCTTAAATAATCTAACGAAATCTAATAAAAATGATATAATTTATAATATTATCTATTAAAAATTAAAAGGTGGGATATCTAATGGCTTATGTTGTTGTCATGGGAAGCTTCCCGTATCACGTTGGAAGGGAAGTTGGAAAAAAGTTTCAAGAACTTGAAAAATTACCTGATTTTGTAAAAATTGAAAATATTTTTGGTGCTGCGGCAGAGGATTATACATTTTTCTCAATTTATAAAATTGAGGATGAAAGTAAGTACTTCAACGGTATAAAAGCAATCGTTAAAAGACTTTCGAGCTATATGGACATAGTGGGTTATAAATATACTCTCTATCCTGTATTAGAAACCAAAGACGCCTTAAGTATAATTGGTTTGGGTTAGAAAATGAAATAAAAATAGAAATTCTAATTTTTTTTTTATTAATTTGCTTGAGATCATCTCTCTAATCATTTCTTCTGTGTTTCCATAGTCTTGCGTATAAGTAAAAAACCAACTCAAGCTTATACCTATTTAAATTCTCAATTTTAATTTAGTTATTATGAATTACTTATTGGAGCTTTAAATATAATTGAAGTAAAAAATTCAATCATAATACCAAAGAGAGCATTTATAAACAGTACACCAACTGCTATAGTCAAGCCTACATCCATTGTAACGTCGTAGAGAAAGAAAGGTAAACCAACAATTTCTCCAATCAAAATACCATGTAAAACCCATTTCATTCGCAACGCTGAAATACCTATTACAAATCCAATTAATGTTCTGTTAACGAAAATAACTATAATCCTTAGTGGGTCAATTGATAA
>JBHLJZ010000063.1:0-20603 GCA_048887165.1 Candidatus Hodarchaeota archaeon
GATAGCTTGTCCATTCTTGAAAAGAGCATATTTTTCATATTTTTCTTCAAATACTTTTTCGATTTCATTGAGAGGTAGATCCGCATGAATACCCCTATCTTTTACATACTCTCCAAAGAGATTACCATCATCATCGAAAGGAGGAAAAACAGCATCATTTTCTCCATCGAATTCTACCATTGGAAGAAATCCCCCCTTTATAGCAGTAGCCTTGTCAAAAGAAGGAGTTAGTTTTATCCATTTATTATTAAGGAAGAATTCACTATATCCATGATAATACATGACATTATGACCCATAAAATCAATAACTTTTTGAGAAACTTTATGGTTTATTAAGTCTACTAAATGGATTCGTGCTGGAATTCCGATCGCTCTTGCAAACGAGGATAATAACACAGATTTTGATACACAAAAACCATTTTTACGTCGTAGTGTAACGCTTGCCTTAAAATTAGATTTAACATATGGTATATATGTTGTCATATTATATTTGATTTCGTTTCTTACCCAATAAAATAGAGCAATTGCTTTATCTTTATCAGTTTTTAATCCATTCGTAATTTCAAAAGCTTTATTTCTGACGTTAGCTTTATTAAAGTCAAAAAATTCAGTTGGCTTTAAATATATCCCTAAATCTTCCATGATAATGAAAAAAATTGATCATTTTAGAACATTACGTTAAAATAATATTCTTAATTATTAATTATTAAGTAATTCTGGCAGTAATATTATAAAATTACTTCCTTTATTAGGCTCACCTTTAATTTTATCTTCTACCCAGATATAACCATCATATTTTTCTATAATCTTTTTAACAAGAGACAGACCTAATCCCATTCCACTCACACTTTTGTCTTTCCTATAAACCCTCGTAAAAATTTTCTCTTTCATATAGTCAGGGATGCCTATTCCATTATCAGTAAATTCTAATTTATGATAATTTTTATCCTCCATTTTTAATTTGGAGTGTTTTATCTGGATCTCTATGGAAGGATTTTCATTATATTTTACTGCGTTAATTAAGATGTTTTCAAATACATCAAGGAGAAGTTCATTAGCTTTTACATTAGTTTTATCAGAATCAGATTCTATATCAATTCTTATATTTTTTTCTTGAAACCTTTTTGTCGTATATTTTATTGCTTTATTTAAGAATTCATAAATTTCAATAGGCTCAAGAATTATTTCAGCTTCTTCAAGTTCAGAAAGAGCTCTAACATTTGATACTAAATTTGAACCTCGTTTAATTTGTTCTTCAATTAAATTTATCATTTCTGCAACGTTATCTAAGTTTTTAGATTCTTTTAGTGATAAAGACAAGAGTTCTGAAGAAGATTGGATATTTTGAAGAATGTTATTAATATCATGAGCTACAAGGTCCTTATAAAAGGTTTCACGATCGTAAGCCTCTCGATATTTTCGTTCTGATTCTGTTATCTTTTCTTCAATAATTGCAACAATTCCAGTAAGCATAAGAATTGTTGTAAGAAAGATATCGGCACTAATGTTGATCTCATGGGAACCTTCTATACTTAGGTTTATTAGAATGTTTCCAACTACGCTAAACATAGCAGCAATTATAGAAAGTCCTAAAAACGCATGAGTCAAAGTTTTTTTTCTAAAATAGATCCGGATAAACATAAGTAAAGTAATAATTAGTAGTACCAGCATAAAATTTACTATTCCCAAAGCAACGATATCTCCCACAGTTACTAAAATTAGAACCTTTTGAGAATGATGGTTTTTAACAAATCTCTTTTTAAGAAAAATCTGAAAATATTCAATAAAAACGGCAATAAATACAAAAATTACAGCTAAGGTGAAAAATACAAAAGAAATTAGCTCAAAAATGATAAAAAATATCCTAATATGATTGGTTATATAACCCAGTGTAAGAAATATGTAAGCACATAACCAATAAAGTAAATCTTTACGCTTTAGATGAGCTATTATGAAAATAATCAAACCAATAGTAGTAAGAATTGACAATGCGAACTCAAGGATAGAAATTTCTATTAAAGCCATCTAAAATCGATTTACTAATATTTACTATTTGATTAATTAACTCCAAATTGATAAATCTATTCGAGCTTAATAAATATTTAGTTCCACATTTAATAAAATAAAATGAATTTTTAGCATAATTTTGAGGCTAATAAATCTAAAATATCGATTACTTGAATTTTATCTTGAACTTCTGGTCCCAATTCACCGTGGGCATCTTTTAGATTGACGATGCAAAAAGGACAACTAGTTGTTAATATATCTGCTCCTGATTCTATAGCCTCTTTAACTCTTTCTTTAGATATTTCAAGAGCTAACTCGGGAAATTGACTTTTAACTCCACCACCAGCTCCACAACACCATGCATTTTTGCGATTTCTTTTCATTTCAACTAATTCTATTCCTGGAATTTTTGATATTACTTCTCGAGGGATTTCAAATAAATCCATATGACGACCTAAGTGACATGGATCATGATATGTTACCTTTTTTGGTGTGCCTTCTTCTGCTTTAAAAGGAATTTGATTGTTATTTAAAAGCTCAACTAGAACTTCTGTAATATGTTTTATCTCAAACGGTAGTTCCTCACCCAATAACTCAGGATAATCCTTTTTCCATGTACGATAGCATCCTGCACAAGCAGTAAAAACGACTTTTGCCCCTAACTTCTTAAATTCATTGATATTATGTCTAATAAAATCTAGTAGGGACTGATTATCTCCAATTCTAAGAGCAATTGAACCGCAGCACCATTCATCTTTAGATAAAACAATCTCTTTTCCAGCGCTTTGTAATATTTTAATCATATTTATTAGCGTTTCTGATTGTCTTAAAGGCATAGTGCATCCTCCAAAAAATACAAATTCTCCCTCTTCTTTAAGCCCAGAAATACCTTTTGTCCAATCATATTTCTTTGCTTTCTCTTCCCCATAAGGATTTTTCATGTCGTCTCGATTCATATATTCAATTAGATTAGAGTGCTTTTCTAACGGTGCGAAACCTGCATCAACCAGATCCTTTCTTAAAGCCTCCCATACTTGTATATGATCAATCCAATTACATGTAGGCAAAGATATGTTTTCATTATGGGACATATGACAAACTTCTGCGCAGTTACCGCATTCTGAACATTCATAAACCCATTTAGCTAATTCTTTACTTAAAGGGATTTGCCCCACTAATATGCTTTTTAACACATTCATCCTTCCCCTCGAAAAATTAATTTCAAAACCTCCTTCTCCTTTAGCTTCTTTAACAGGACATACCAGATACCTTTCAACGGCAGGACGGATTGAATATCCACAATCTCCACATCCCATGCATGAAAAAATATCTTTCCAATGCTCCTTTAGGTGTTTTAATTCACTCAATTATTCCATCCCCCCAAAAATTATATTTACCTCTACTCAGTATCATTTTTGGATCAAGAATCTGTTTGATTGATCTCATAAAATTATAATATTCTTCGGAGTAGGCACCTATCTCAACCATTAATCGAGACATAAATTCACCCATCATATAGTATTGAAGTCCATATTTAACGAGTAATTTTAGTAAGGATTTCCACAACTTTAAATTTGTTTCCTGGATAATTTCATAAAGTTCACCTTCATAATACTTCCAGAAACTGAGGAAACCAGCAGTTACTTCTACATTATTTCCATCTACTAACGGTATCGGGCCGCTACCTGAAATAGGTCGAATTTTAGTAATATTAAAAATCTTTAGCATATCTTCATTATGTTCTATATCCCATTGATCAACATCTCTAACAACTTGAGGAAACATATGAATTGGGCAAAAACATTCCGCTGAGAGTGGTTGCATTGAAGGAAACATACCCCATAAATTATGATAAAATTGCCAATGTCCCTGTTCTGTATAATGCCACTTAGCAATGTTACCATCTGAAATTTCTGGACCAAGATATTCAGATTTCTTGCTTAAAATAATGTCATCTAAAACTTTCACATTCTCTTTTAACTCTGCCTCTGAATTAGCTTCGATTGTGTAAAAAAGCATTCCTTTTTTCTTTTTTATGTGTTCCCACAATGGAAAAAATCCTTGCTTAGATCCAAGCTCCACTACAACATCAGTAATAAACATCATGTCATATACATCAATTCCTTTTCTTCGAGTTTCCATCATGATTTGAGCAGCAGATTCAGCGGATTTCCGTGGTAATAAAAAAGTTTTGTAATCAGCACATTCTGGTTTTGGGAATACTTTTAGTGATATTTTCGTCTTTACACCAAAAATTCCATTATCACCACAAAAAAGACCTGATAGATCTGGGCCATTTCCAAATCGATTGAAAGGAAATTTAGAAAATTTATTAGCTTGGGAACCTGTCTCAATTATATCTCCAGTTGGTAAAACTACTTCTAAAGAGACTAATTGGTTAGTACATGAACCATATTTAGCACATCCTCCACCCCCAACTGATTGATGTGAGATACCACCTCCAATTGATGCTGTCATTCCAGAACCAGGTCCCATACATCCCGTATATAGCCCATAATGACACAAATATTCATTTAATTTTCCCCAAGAGATACCTGATTCGACTGTAACAATCAAATTTTCTTGATCTAAATTTAAAATATTATCCATCCTCTTCAAATCTAAAACAATTCCTTCGTCATTAACCGGTTTACTTCCACCGAATTCACAATCACCTCCACCACGTGGTATTACAGGAATGTTCTCTTCATTTGCAACCTTCAAGATTTCTGAAATTTCTTTTGCATCTTTAGGTCTTATAACTATATCAGGTACTCCTTGTAAGACTATATCAACATTTCGAGAATAGGCATGACGGACGTAGATATCATTTGAGATATAATCTCTTGAAACAATCTTTTCTAATTTCTTATACACTTCTGTCATTTTTTAAACCGATAATCTTTTAATAAGAATAATATATAATAGAGCGTTTCATATAATTAAATCTTATTTTACCATCATGCTTTTAATTAGGAAATAGTTTTGATAATAAAGGAAAAGTATTTGTTAATTTCTGGTTTTGTAATAGTTCTTATAATTCCAATTTTCTTTGGAGTATTTAACCAGTATCTTATTTTAGGCCAGATCAATTTAATTGACATTATCTATTTAGTATTTGGTTTTACTGTATTATTATTAATAGGGTTCCTAATTTCAATTAATTTATATGATAATAAGAGTATAGAGTTGATGAAGAACCACGATGTAATTAATTCCTTAATTACTAGAAATAACAGAATAGTTTTAATCTTGTTTTTTCCATTAACTATGATAATGGAAGAATTAATTTTTAGGTATTATTTACTTGGAATACTTTTAATTGAATTAAAATTAGAAACACTTGCATCAGTTCTAATATCAAGTTTGATTTTTTCATTATATCATATTCATTTCTGGTTTAGGTTTAAGAATTTAAGAATTATGATTACATATATTGTCTATTCTTTCTTATTAGGGCTATTAACTGCTTATATCCTTATAACTTTCAATATTTTTATTTCAGTCTTTGCTCATTATATCATAGTATTTGCTATTTACTTCTTATTATTCAAAAAAAAATATAAAAATGAGATTTAAAAATTCATTTTTTTCTAAGAGCTTTTTTATCTACTTTACCTACAGAAGTTAATGGTATTTCTGGAAGAATTTCAATAATTTTAGGGATTTTATATTTTGCTAAATTCTCTTGTGCAAATTTCATTATATCCGCTTTTGTTTCCTCCGTAGCCTCATAACCTTTCTTCAACAATACGTATAATTTAACTAATTCTGAGCCGGGGCGATCTGGATCTGCAATTCCAACACTAGAACATAGTTCTATAGAAGGATGTTGATTCATTTTATCATCAATTTCAACACTAAATACTTTATATCCACTTACAATAATCATATCTTTGGTGCGATCAACGATGGTGATATAACCATCATCATCCATTACACCAACGTCTCCTGAGTAAAACCAACCATCTCTAAGAGCATTTTCTGTTTCTTTAGGTTTATTCCAATAACCTTTAAAAATCTGAGGACCTCTAATTACAATTTCTCCAGGAGTACCTAAAGGAACTTCTTTATTTCTATCTGTTACGTCAACTAACTTAACTTCTGTATTTGGAAAGGGAACCCCAACAGTTCCGATTTTCTTTTTTCCTAGATACGGATTCATTGTTACTCCAGGCGACGCCTCAGTCATTCCGTAAGCTTCCACAACTTTGCCTTTCCCTGCAACTTCTTCAAACTCCTTTATACTCTCAGTCGGAAATGGAGCTGCACCAGATAAATATCCTTGAACTGAACTTAAATCAATTTTTTTGAATTTACGATTTTTTAGAAGCATCATGTAAAGAGTTGGTACGTTGTACATCAATGAGATTTTCCCCTCATATTCTTTCATTTTACTTGTCATATAATTTGTATCACGAGGATCTGGCACTAAGATTTGAGCACTTCCCATATAAATAGTTTGTAGACAAAATTGTAATCCTGCCAAGTGAAAGAAAGGAAATCCCGAAATAAATATATCTTCACCTGGATTCGCACCAGGCTCAAACCAATGTTTAACAACTTGTAAAAGAGAGATAAGGTTTCTATGTGTTAATATTGCTCCTTTTGGAGGGCCAGTCGTTCCACCTGTATATTGAAGAAGTAAATTGTCCTCTGGTTCTATCTTTACATCAGGCTGCTTTTCTCCTGAGTATTTATCTAGTATTTCATTATAAGTAAAGTACTTAAGGCTTTCAAGAGATTCAACTTTACCATATGGGACTTTTCCAATCTTTATTAATTGTTCTTTCATTGCGGGTTCTAAATCCAAAACATCCGCAACGTTAGTAGTTACAACTATTTTAACATCAGTATTGCCCATTTGAAGAGCTTCCCGAACTTTTTCTTCATAGAAGGAATCTAATGTTACTATTACAGCAGCACCACAATCTTTTAATTGATAATTTATTTCAATTGGTGATAAGAGAAAATTCATACCAGAAGCAGCACATCCCGCACAGAAAGTACCAAATAACGCTACAATGAATTGGGGTACATTTGGCAGGTTTATTACGACTCTATCACCTTTTTCTAATCCGTTTTCTATCAAGAAATTAGCGAAGCTATTAACCAACCGTCCCGCTTCTTTAAATGTAGCACGAGAACCTTGAAAATCATAGCAAAGGCTATTTTGATATTCTTCAACAGTATTTCGGAACATCTCTGCTATTGAATAGATTTCTAAATCCAACATTGGTTTTACATGATCATCATAAGATTTCAACCATATTTTACTTGAATATGGACTAGAATTATCATTTTTTTTTGTCATTTCTACTCAATTATCGATATTTTAAATCAAAATAAATAATATGTTTATTGTTAATTCTATATTTAAAATTAATTAAGAAATCTATTGACATTTTTCTACTAAAAGCTAAATAGAAAGAGTTTAATGTTATTTTAATTTACTTTTATGCATTAATTACAAATTAATTTTCTTAACTTTGAAATATACAGAGTGATTTCATGGAGCTTTATTTTAGGGAGCTAATAAAAGAAGATATACCTGCGATTATAGATATCAGTAAAGATATATGGGAAGGAGAAGACTATATTCCGCTTGTTATTGAAAGATGGATTAAAGAAAAAGACTGTATGAATTATGGAACATTTATAGATAAAGAAAAGAAGGAACTAATAGGTTTTGGGAGGATCAAGTTGTTTCCCAATGGTGTAGCATGGTTGGAAGGGGGCCGTGTGAAAATAACTCATCAAAAAATGGGAGTTGGCAGAGAACAGCTAAGATATGCCATTGAATATGCACGTAAATCTGGATCTAAAGTTGCCCAATACGATACCTCTTCTAAAAATTATGGATCAGTAGCTCTCGCTAAGTATTTTGGATTCAAAATGAGAAAGAGAATGGAAGTCTTAGAATGTAAAGCCGAAGATCTTAAAATTTCTGAAACTCACATACCTAAAGTTAGAGAGATTAGAGTTGATGAGGCTAAGCATTTTTATCGAGAATTTAATATCGGCTCTGGAGATGAGGTATGTATAGGATGGTCTTACATTCCTTTAGAATTTCTTGAAGAGAAAGGCTCTAAATGGTTGATAAATTCAGATGCAATCTTACAAAAAATGGATATTCAAAGTCAAGATAGTTCAGAAATTCCGGATGAAAATGAAGTTTGGCTGATTTCTTACGGGAATCCAAATTCTATTAGAGAATTAATAATTTATGTGATTTTAAGCGAGTTTAACTCGAGGAAAATAAATAAGTTTGAAATTTTTTGCAATCCAGATGTAGTAGACATTATTAAAGAGTTTGGTTTTTCTTATTGGCAAAATGAGCCTTTTGGAGTAGTTTTGTTTGAGAAGAAATTATAATATTCTTAAAAAAATAAGAGTATTAAAAATTAAAAAAAAGAATAAAAAATTAGTAATTTTCAACTTGTACTAATTTTAATTTATAACCCTTTCCACAGTGGACGCAAAAAGCAACCCCGCTTTCAGCTAATTGTTCATGCATTTTGGAGGTAAATTCTCCGCCACACTCACTACAATAAGCAGCATTAGGATTGACTGGTTGGAATTCAGGTTGTATTGGTTTCATAGGTTCAGGAGTTTTCTGAATTGGTGCTTGAACTCTTTGTTCTTGTTGTTCTTCTTGTTCTTTTTCTTCTTTAATAGGTTTAGGTTTTCCTGAGATCGCATAGTAAAGAGCTTCAGCTAATTTATAGAAACCCAAACCTATACCTTTAAGAAGTAAATATACTCCTTTAAGGATATAATAAATCAGATACGCAACTCCTTTTAAAACGTAATAGACAATGACTACAGCGAGAATTAATGATGCAACGATTCCTATAATTACAAAAATTTGTCCATACATTGGAATAGTTAAAAACCAATTCATAAATTCTTCTAAACCGAAAAGTATTTGATCACGGATATAATCCCATTCTACCATTATTGAACCACCTTATCGATTCTTATATTTTTTTTATTCTTAATTGAAGGATGTTTATATTGAATTATAAAAAATTTGGAGTCCAGTTTTTAGTCCTTTAAAATCAAAAAATTAGAGGGAAAAAAAGGTGTACTATATATTTGTAGATTCCAAATACACACTGAGGATCATAATGCATGTTAATGTCACTATTATGTGCCCTATTTGTAAAGTAAAAAAAGTAATAAATATTCCTAATTCGATTATTAGTCAAGTAAGACAGTTGACAACTATTTCTATACCAAAAGATATGATATGTAAACACCATTTTCAAGTATTTATTGATAAAAATTTTAATGTTCGAGGTTATCAGAAAGTGGATTTTGAATTAAGCAAAAATAAGTATTCGAATATAAAAAATTTAATAAATTCTGATTCTATTAAGCCAGACATGACATTGAAGGATATTTATAATGAATTTTGGGAATATATTGATGATAATAATAAAACCTTTCGAGAATTTATCTTAAAAGATAAAAAAAGAAGAAACTTTTTGTTAAATAATTCCAATAAAGTCCCAAAGAATAACATTTTATTAGAAAATATTCAAAAAAATTGATATTTTCAACATTAAATTTTTAAGAACTTAAACTAATAATTTTTATAACAAAACACATACTTACATAGAATTAATTATTTGTTAAATTAAACAAATTAGTCAATTCTTTAATTTTACTTATTTAATCTCTTAAGAGTTATTTTAGATGAATCTAGGTGGATTAATAAGAAAAGAGTTTGGAAGAATTAGGTCTGATAAAAGAACCCTTATTTTGTTATTTGTAATCCCTATTATCTTAATCATTATATTTGGACTTACGACTGGAGTTGGTCCTACCAAATTTTTCACGGCAGCGACTATCACTCTTGATGATATACCGACTTTTGATGATTTTCCTGATAATTCTTCTAAATATGATGATACTTTCATATCAATTATGCAAAACCAAACAAGTTCATGGGATCTTTATAGATATTATAATGCTACAAATTCAGAAGAATTTAATAACGCATACCGTAAATGTTATAGTTTTCTAAGAAATGGTGATATTGACATAATCATTATTTTACCCGAAAATTTTTCAGAATCAGTAGAAAACAAAACAAATCCAGTTCTAATTTATCATATTGATGCTTCTGATTTAGAGGCAATAACAGCGATAGAAGTTGCCATTCAAGAGCCTATTGCCTTATTTAGGACTCAGACAGATATGATTGCCAATTTCACGATTATGATACCTTATCTCGAATTTGATGTCCCATTTTGGGAATCAGCAATTTTAAATTATGCAATCCCGTTAATTTTACCCATTATAATCCTTGGAACTACTATGAACTTAACGTCACTTTCAATTGTTTCTGAGGGACCACTTCCTAGAATGTTAATCACTCCAACTGCGAAAAGAGAGATAATTTTAAGCAAACTTCTAGCAAATTCTGCAGTTATGTTGCTTCAATCAACTGAAATTTTTATAATGACCGCTTTTTTTGGTTTGTATAGTTTGGGCTCATTATTTTATTTCTTTTCTATTCTTATAATGATAGGTTTTAGTGGTATTTGTATTGGATTATTTATTTCTGCTTTAAGTCCAACTGAACAAAGTGCTAACCAAATGTATTTAATAATGTTTATAATTATAGTTCTTTTTTCAGGAAGTATCCTTCCTATAAACATTTCAGGTCAAGCATTTCAAGTTTTTATGAAATTTCTCCCATTATCTAATGCAGTTCCATTGATATCGAATATCACATTAAAAGGATTATCTCCAAATTTAGGAAACTTATTTTGGCTTAACTTAAGTTCCCTATTTTATCTTTTATTAGCTTATTTTATCTATATGTTTAAAAAATTAGAGGTGTGATAAGATAAAATCCTCTAAAAATGATATCAGTAACCAAAGAAAAAGGAATTCAAAGTTAAAGCCAAGCATTCTTAGAATCCTAAATCAGGTTAAAAAAGAATTTAGAATTCTTTGGACTGATAAATTCAATATTTTACTTGCAATTGTAGTACCTCCATTAATTATTATTTTGTTAGGTCTTACAATGAGCGGTTCTTCTACTCAATCACAATCTATCCCCTGTGTAGTAGTATCATATGATTCAAATACATTTGTTAATCCAAATAACTTTACTGAATCAAAATTAGATAATTATACATTACCATATGTAAATGCTGTAAATAAATCATCTTTACTGGATTTAGTTAAATTTTATAATGCAACCGAAGAAATTTATGCTATGGAACAAGCAAGAAATGCTTTATTGGCTGGAAGAATTAAGGTAATAATATCTTTACCGATTGATTTCACTGAATTACTAGAGTGGGGTTTACCTGGATTAATTGATTGCATTCCTGATGCCTCAAGTATCCAATATATACAAGCCAATATAAATGCAGTTTATGATTCAATTAAGATTTTCATCAACGATACTAATCTCAAACCTCAATTTATACTCCAAGGGTTTGAAGAATTTGCTATCCCCGAAGGATACAGTGATACTTTTAATTCTAATATAATTATGGCATTCTCTTTTATGATTTTTGGAATAGCGTTTATTTTATCTATTTTAGTAGTAGTGCATGAAAAACCAATAGCACGCCTTTTACTTACTCCAATAAAAAGATCAGAAATTTTACTTTCTAAATTCATTTCACATACACTAGTTTTGATCCTTCAAGTCTCCTTACTAATAATCAGTGCGTTATCTATGGGGTTATATTTAGCTGGAACTCTAATAGATTTATTTCTTGCTTTATTTATGATTGGATTCTCTGGATTAGCTATGGGTATTTTTATTAGCTCACAAAGCAAAACTAAGACTCAGGCTAATCAATTATTTCTCGCTTTCTATCTTATAATAATTTTATTAAGTGGTATTTTTATTCCTATTCAAAATATGCCTCCTTATTTACAAATCATTGCCTATATCTTACCTTTATCCCACGGAGATCCTCTGATTCGAGGAGTAATCCAAAAGGATCAATCTGTATTAGGATTTCATTTTTTTTGGTTGATTGGAATAAGTTTAGTTTTAATAGTATTATCCTTTCTAATTTTCAAAAAGAGAACTTATGAGGTATAAAAATCATATCCATATACTCCTACTTTAATTTATAAAAATATATGTTGGGAAAATTCTGAAGCAAAAAAAATATACACAAAATTCTTTTAATTTCCTTTAAATGATTTTATATATTGTTCAGAATTTATTCTTATTGATAGTTTATGAGTAGTTCAAACGAAGATTGTAACGATGAGGCTTGGGAGTACTATGATAAATTAAAGGATGCTCTTAACGGTTTATTTGAGGTTTTGAATCTAGCGTTAGATCCAGAAAGCTTCTATTATCAATGCGGGGTAGATAATCTAAATGCTGTAAAGAGTAGTTTGATTGATTTACTAATGAAAGACTATGATACCTTAGATTTACAAGATACTTTAAGAAGGATTGAGTTCAAAGTAAAGAAATCCTTATTTTTTGACGGTAATAGCAAAAAAACAAAAACCAAAAAAAATGAAGAATAGAAATAGTATTATTTATTATTATTCTAACAGAATTTATTAAAATAAATGTTTCTTGAGAAATTTCTTATCTAAAATCTCCTTTATCCATTATCTCTAAACTTCCATTTTTACCTTTTTATCTTTTTGTAATTTAATAAACATTAAATAATGTAAAAAAATTATTACAATTTGCCTATATACTTTGAAATCAATGTGTAAAGAGTTTTGAACCCGATCTAAGACATTTTTCGAGGTTCTCTTTTAAATTTGATTTTTCAAGGGATTTAAAAATTGTTTCTGGGTCTAAACATGATTGAATAGATTCATTTTTAAATCCTATTTCAATAATTTTTTCTTTCTTTTCATTCATAATAGAGATTATTGTCGAGTTATAAATTTAAATGTCCTCTTAATATTCTATTTAAAAATAAAAGGATTTTAGAAAATTTTATAATTATTAAGTGGATTTTCCTTCTTTCATAGAAAGTATATATGCATATATGATTACATTTTTGTCTATTTTTATCTCAGTTTTTCATAAGATATTATCAAATTGGTATTTATTTAACATAGCATTAAAATTAAAGAAATTTATATATATTACATTAGGGAAAATAATGAAGAACATGGTAAAAGATGAGTGAAAATATTGAAATAAAAAAATCAATGGTTGAGGTAAATAATTTAAATGTGTCTTTCGGTAAAAAACATATTGTTCATGATGTATCTTTTAACGTTAATAAAGGAGAAATTATTGGATTATTTGGGATTTCTGGAGCAGGAAAAACAACAATTGTCAGAGTATTAACATGTCAAATTGACAAAAAAAATTGGACAGGAGATGTAAAAGTTACTGGGTTATCTCCAGCAAAGAAAAGAAATCATCAACGGATTTTAAGTAATATCGGTTATGTGCCCCAGCTTGAGCTCTTGAATTTATATTTTGAATTAAGTCCAATGGTAAATGTAGAAATCTTTACATCTACGTATGGAATAGCGAAAGAAAAGGCAAGCGAGATTGCTGAGGAATTATTTTCAATCTTAGATATACCTAAAGATACGTGGAATAAGAGTGTAAAGAGGATGAGCGGAGGTGAAAAGAAGCGTTTATCAATGGCAATTGGATTAATTCATAATCCTAGTGTTCTGTTCTTAGACGAACCAACTACACTATTTAGTTATTTAAACTAATAGAGTTAATGGTGTAGACGCTTCAAAAAGGTATGAAATATTATCATACTTAAAAAAATTGAATCAGAAATTAAATACAACAATGTTCATAATTACTCATGATTTAGAAGCTGCTTTAATATGTGATAAAACGGCAATATTGAGAGAAGGAAGGCTTTTAGAATTCGATAATCCACAAAATCTAATATTATCACTTCCTAGTGAAGGTTTAATAGCAAGATTTACAATAGAAAACCTTAGCGAAAAAATAATAGATATTATATATGAATATAAGCCTATTAAAAAAATCCTACGCGTTGGAAATGAGGTAATCGAAATTTTAATGGAAGATTTTGAGGAGAATCTTCCAGGTTTTATTCAATATTTAATTAATCATAACATTAACGTTTTTTCTATGAGTAGAGATATTGCAAGTTTTAGAAGATTTTTTCAAATTAGAATCCAAGAAGAAGAACAAAGAGAAAAGAAAGAAAGAGATGATTTGTTATTATAAATCTAAGTCGCAAGAATAAACGTAGATTAAAATATTTACTATTGTTTGTAATTCTTATTGGGACTCCTGTAATAACATTAATCATTATCAATACTCCTTTTATTAAATATATTGATGAAGAAGATGTTATAAATTTAAAATTTAATATGGGAAGATTTTCAGCATATCATCAAAATCCTTCTTTAAGACTTTTTATAGAACCCGATATTGATACAAATTACAGAGCAATTGATTCTATTAACTTTTCTATTCCTGGATCACTTCTAATTGATCCAAATGCGTACAGTAATCCATATTTGGCTAATTTTGCTGTTAACTATCTTATTGAAAAGCAGAACATTGATGGTTCTTATTCGGATATTGGAGGGTTAGGATCTATGTTTTCGACGTTCAAAATTGTAGAATCAATTGATAAATTTGATATATCGATATTCGATTCCTTAAGTAATAGGTTTAGAGTCGATAGAATTATCAATTATATTAATAGCTCATTGAATGATGGAGGTTGGGGATTTAGGTTTAGCCCCTACTTGAATAATTCAGATATTATAACTACATTTAGTGCCATCAAATTAGCAAACAGGTTTTCAGCAGGATATTTGTTAAATAATGAAAATATCACAAATTTCATAAATTCTTTGTGGAGATTAGGAGGATATAGTTTAACAAATATTAGTATATCTCCTTCTCATGAAAGTACATATTATGGAATAAGAGCATACTTAGGGATGAATGAAACATATTCTGCATTTGAGGAGGGTTTAATTGCATCATATTTCTATGCTACTTACAATTATATTGATGGAGGTTATAGAGATTACGGTAAAGTTGTTTCGGATGTTATTTCAACATATTATTCAATCTCTAGTTTATATTTATTAGGAATTACTCCCATTAATGCTACGGAAACTGTAAACTTTATTATTAGTTGTCTAAAATCAGATGGTGGATTTGGAAATCGCCCTGAGGCAAATTTTACTTCAGATTTCAAATCAGGATGGGCAGCTATTAAAGCTCTTTCTTTACTCGAGAATGATGTAGCAATTCCAGGTTGGGATGATATAAGAGTTAATTATCATAATTGGCTATCATATCATCAAGCTATTAATGCACTCTTTGGACATATAACAATGGAATCTAACTATTTTGGCGTTCTTGCATTGTATAGTGCTGATCCTGAAGGTTTCGCAAATTACATAGATATTAATAAAATAAGAAATTACACCGAAATGTGTTTTAACGCTGACGATGGGGGTTATAGCTCAGAGCCTGGATTGAATTCAAGTTTATTTTCTACTTATTGTGCTATAAAACTCTATCAATTTTTTGCACCGTTTACAAATGGATTTGCTATGCCTCATATTGATCCCACTTCAATATATTTAGCTAAATTACAAAATATGGATGGAGGATTCAAAGTAGGTGAAGATGTTGATTATGTATTATCTCTTTATGGTGCATTTTATGGAATATATTCTAATCTTATAAATTCGAATGTATCTATAGTTGAAAGCACTTACTGGGCAATAACAGGTTTAAGAATTCTTAATAGTATGGATTTAGTAGAAAGAGAAGCATTAAATCATTGGATTAAATCCTGTCAGAATGCTGATGGAGGTTTTTCTATATTTATCGGTTTTCATAGTGATATTATTTCGACTTATTATGGAATGGAGATTTTTAATGAAATTTTTTTCAGAGAACCAATGTCTAAAATAGCGGCAATTGAATTCTTAAAAAATGCTCAAGTTTCAGATGGAAGTTTTGGGTTAATTCCAGCTTTAGGAGGCTATCTTGGATTACCTTCAATTTTCTTAGTGACATATCTAGCATCTAAAGCTCTTTATGATTATAGATTCCAACCAGAGGATATCAGCAACGCTTTATATTGGTTCGCAGGATGTGTTAGTTCAACTACAGGAGGCGTTGGCGACAATCCTGGTTTTGGAGCAGATTTAAGAAACACTCCTTATGGTATAATTATTATTGATGATTTAAAATATGATCAAAGCTTTAATTCAAAACCGTGGAATACATTATTATTTTATATCTTACTTAGTGAATCTGCTGGAATTACTTTATTTATAATCTTTAAGATTTATCAAAGACTTTCAATTCCTCAAAGAATAAAATTATTATTAGGTATAGGCAGTAAGCTTACTCCAAAGTATCTCGAAAAATTTCCTGCTATAAATTGCGAGAACTTCAATGTATATGCTGGTGGAAAATTAATTGTAGATTCGGTTTCTATGAATGTTAAACATGGACAGATATTAGGAATTTTAGGTGAGAGTGGTGCTGGGAAATCAACCTTCGTAAAAGGTTTATTAGGTATGAGAAAAATATCTGGTTTTTGCCAAATTTACGGAATGAACACGAATAAAAGAAATTCTCGGAGAATAAGACCTTTTTATGGATATGTTCCTCAGGATCTTGGCAAAATATATCATAATTTCACTACTCTAGAGAATCTATTATATTTCGGGAACCAATATGGTCTTACAGAGAAAGAAATACTTAGTAGATCTAAAAGAATATTACGAAGCTTGGATATTGGTGATAAAGCCCATGAGCTTGTCCAAAACCTATCTGGAGGTCAAAAGAGGAGGGTTAGTATAGCTATTGGTTTAATTCATAAACCCATTTTTCTTATTTTGGATGAACCTACTTCTGGATTAGATCCAATAATTCGAGAAAATCTATGGTTAACTCTTACAAAAATCAATGAACAATTCAAAACTACATTAATAGTTATCACCCATTATCCTGAAGAATCCAGATTTTGCAATTATGTTGCAATATTTGGCAGAAAGCGTGGTATGATAGATTTTGGTAAACCTAAGGAACTATTAACAGAATTACCTGGTAAAGGGCGCTCTATTCAAGTTGTTTTTAATGAAATTAAAACTGATGTTATTAATACACTAGAATTGATTGATGGAGTTGAAAAAGTTCTTGAAGATAAAGCAGGAACCGATTATTCAATTTTTACAAATTTAAATATCAATGATTTATTTGAAAAGATTGAAGGGAAATTTGGAATTGGTTCAATTGAGAGAATAAAACAGACTGATTCAAGAATGGAGCAATTTTTCAGATATAAATCAATGGAGGTACCAAAAATTGAAGAATTCTAGAGACACTGAATTAGAACGTTTAAGATTAAAAATTCTTGATGCAATCCGATTTTCCAGACGATTTTGGATGACCTATAGGGAGAATACTTTTGGAATTGCTTCAATTCTGAATTTGATATATAAAAGATCATTCATCGAAGTTCTATTTTTTACTAATAAAGATGTTTTAGAGAAAGGGGTTCCATTATTAAAGATATATACACCATTGGAGAAAGAATTAGACTTTAATGAAATCATCGTAGAACCTGATTTTGATGAGGATGGTTTGATAAGCCCCACTAAGATAGTTAGTAAAATGAGAAAATTAATTCGCAGAGAATTTCAAAGACATTTATCGCTGTTGGAAACAGAAGTAGATTTAATAGAAGATCGATATGAAAATTATCCAATAGAAAATATTCCTTATAATAGGAAAATCATAACTTATTTTCCAAATTTTGCTATCGAATTAAATATTAATTTTGAGAACTACCCTTTGCCTCCATATTTTTCTTTTTCGAAAAGACTTTCAAAAATAATTGGTGAACGTGAGTTTAATCAAGATGAAATTATTCAGAATTGGGACGAACTTAATCCTTCTCATATTTATGAAATTATTGATAGGCTATGTAATAGAGTTTCTGAGAAACTTAAGATAAAACCTTTGAAAGAAAACTCTCAACATTTAGTGTTAAGTAGTGTATCCGTATTGGAAGATATTAAAAGTATTTCATTCAAAATTCATAGAGGTAAATCACTTGGGATATTGTTTAAAGAAGAAGAAATTTTTGAGGTAGATTTCAGGAAGGCTCTTTTAAATTTATTTGAAGCAATAGCAGGTACTGAATCTAATTTTTCAGGTAAGATTGAGATATTTGGTAGACATATACAGTTATTACTCAAAAATGAGAAGAGAAGAATTTTCATATTACCAGAAGGTTACAATGTAAAGATTGCAAATATGAAGATTAAGAAAGCAATAAGATATGGTTTGAATATAGGTGAGTTTATTAAAAACAAGAAGTTTGCCTTAGACAAAGCTTTAAAAGAAGCGGAATTAACCCCTAAAATAGATGAGATTATGGGAGATATTCTTGTAAAGGTTCCAGTTAGATTTCGTCCTAAAATCCGTTACATTAAGGATGCTTTAAGTGTTTGTGGCTTATTAAGCAAAAAAAATAAGAAATTTTCTGAACTTAATCCCCTAGAATTTTTAATGTTTACAATAGCGAGAGCTTTGCTTCAAGATCCTTTAATAATTATGTTCATTATTCCTCTCGGAATTTTAGGAAGATTAGAATTTGAAAAATTTAATAATTATATGAATCGAATAAAACAAAAATATCACGTAATCTTGCTTTTTCACGGTCCCGAGGGAATAATATCACAATGCGACAAAGTTTTAACTATTACTGAAAAAGTTAGTAGAATTGGAAGTTTTGATGATTTAATAAAGGAATTGCCGAGGGAAGGAGATGTTATTACAATTGAATTAGACAATCCTGATGAAATGTTAATTAGGAAAATTTATGAATTTGACCAAATTTCTCTTGTAATTGAGGAAAGAAAAAATGAAAAATATCGGTTATATATAAAAAGCAACCCAAATAAATTAATTGTCGAATTAATAGAATTATTTGGTCCTCATCTTTTTAATTTCAAACGATCCAAGGCATCTTTAGGAGATTATCTAGAATTTTTAGAAAAAGAACAGATAGGAGAGATTTAATATTTAAAAGAGGAAAGAAAATGTTAAAAAGTATTTATATATTGGATGAAAACGGAATTTTATTATTTTCAAGGAATTTTATGAGAGAAAAATACGATGACAATATTTTAATCGGATTTTTTTCATCTATTACCAACTTTAGTAGAGAAGCTCTAGGTAGCATTGTAAAAAACGTTGACCTTGGCGAAAATAATAAACTAATTATTGCACCAGCATCAGATGAGAATTTATTAGGAGCAGCAATCGTTAGCTCAAATGATAATAATAATTTGGTATCATCTATTTTAAAAGATATTGTTCAGGATTTTATAGATACTTATTCACCAGATTATGATCCTGACAAGATCTTTCAAGACGAAATGGAAAATATCATTGAAGATAATCTAAAAGGAAAAACAATGCGTTCTCCATTGAAACGTATCTTTGCTTCTTGGTTAATAGCAGGTTTTTTATCTTACTTTTTAATTTTCATCAGTATTATAGCAAGTTCTTTCACTTATTCAATATTTAGGCTAGAGAGATTTATTAATCCTGGACAATTGTTCACAAGATTTATGCCATCCTTAATAATATTATCTACACTTAATATCATTATACTTTTTTTATTACCAAATTTAATATTAGGATTTCTTTCTCCAAATTGGAAAATTGCAGTTGTTAATTCTATAATATTTCTTGCTGTCACGATTACATTATATTTTTTTTCCATAGAACCAAATTTTGCTTACATAGTTATAAGTAATTTACCATTAACGTTGATTTTTTCATTATTTTTCCTTTTTATTGGAATCCGGTATTCTTCCAAAAGATTTTTGAAAAAATAATGTTTTTTTTTCTATTTTAACCATTTTTGTATATCATCACTTATACGAATCATTAAATAAAACTTGTTTTATTTAATTTTTAAGCTAAAAGGATTGAAGTTATTTCTACTATAAATGATAATAGATTATATTTCAGATAATGAAATATGCAGATTTCTTTTTAACAACATTTGGATTTCATTATGATAATATCAGGGTTGGTGGAGTAAAATGAGCTCAATTTTAATTGTTGAGGATGATTTATCTCTTCAAAGATTGTACGAAATGATGTTAAAAACATTTGGATACACAATAATTGGAAAGGCAAATAATGGAAAGGAAGCAATTGAGATCTTTACATCATCAACACCAAAACCGGATATAATATTAATGGACCATAGAATGCCGATTAAAAATGGAATAGAAACAGCGATCGAAATCCTAAATTTAAACTCGCATTCGAAAATTATTTTTACAAGTGCCGATAATTCCGTAAAAAAGCAAGCTTTATCTATTGGGGCGACTAGTTTTTTAGAAAAACCATTTAATTTAGAAAAACTACATAATGAAATTGAAAAAATTCTAGCATCTGCTTCATGATCCATTTGTTTTTGTTAAAATTTTGCATTTTCTAATTTTTACCTAATTTTCAAGATTCCCTTATAAATCACTTAATTATCATAATTTATCAATTCACGAAAGAAATTATTGAAATTGATAAAGAAAATTTAAAATTCAGTTATTAATTTTCCAAAACAATA